>CAMOZG010000020.1 GCA_946630825.1 uncultured Lachnospiraceae bacterium | reverse complement strand
GGATTTTCCGCGTATTCGGGAGTGTGATCTGTTGCAGTTTTGTTGCAAAACCGGGTGTATAATCTAGTGTAGTTGTTTTCTCATATATGTAAGGAGACTAAAATGAAACTTATTAAGATCGAAGGCAAGCTCAGAGATTATTTTTTGGGTCTGGATCCCTTTGGATATATGGATAAAAAATACGGAGTCCCGGGCTTTACCTTAGGAGCGGCAGAGGAAAGTGATGACGGAGACATACCGGTGGGGCTGATATGCTGTTGCCTTAAGGCAGCGACAGTCATCATCACCTGGCTATATGTGGATCCCGCCTACAGGGGGCAGGGAGTTGGTGAAAAGCTTTTATCTGCGGTGATGGATGCCTCCCATGCGGCGAAAAAACCATCAGTGGCAGCAGCCCTTATAAGCGATCCGGGATGGGAAAAACTGTGTCCCGACCAGGAGGCATATTTTACCTACCAGGGCTTTGACCGGAGGGTGGAGTCCCAAAGGGATAAGCGGATCTATCTTTTCGCGGATCTTTTTAATAACAGCACGGGCGCCATGGGAGTATTGGACGAGCTGGTGGCAAAGATTGAAGCCACCGAGGAAATAGAAGAAGGTTACAGGATGCCCGGCATCCCGTCCATGACGGATTCATGGGATATAAACGGAATAATGGAATCATAAGGGGGACAGTATGGATTATTCACTTCAGGAAAAAAAGCTTCAGCAAATTGACGAGCATCCTCTGATGCCGGAGGAACTTGATGACGTAAAATTAATGGAAAAGCCCAAACAAAAGCCTGCCGACACCGCCACGGAGGTGTCCAGGATAACCAGCTTTATTGAGCTAGGCACCTTTAAGGTGGGGGACAGTATGGAGTCCAAGTCCCAGATGGCTGCCAAACAGTGGGAGGAAAAGACGGAGCTTTTATTGGAGGATGAAAAGACCTCCGGTGACAGCCCCGAGATGAAGGATGTAAAGGACAATCTAAAGAAGCTTAAGCAGATTTTGACCAGAGACCGTGAGAGACCTCTTACTGAAAATGACTGCGATTATATCAGCGAGATGTACGAAGCGGCAATGATGTCTTGCCAGTATTATTGTGATGTGAAAAATCCATGGTTTACCACAGGAAAGCGGAGAAAAGCAAAGGTGCAGGCTACCTTGGACCGTCTGAAAAAAGAGGCGGCTGCCATAGCCATGGGAAAGATGGCTATTAAGCAGGGAGGAGAAGAGACAAAGGACATCACCAGCGGTGTCATGCTTTTATCCCTTGGGGCGCTTTCCACCTACATGGAATTTAATACGGCAAAAAGCAAGAAGCCTGATGAAAAGGAACAGCTTAACTCAGACCTCAGGGAAAAGGAGCTTTTATATGAGGAACAAAAGGATAAGTTAGACCGGGAATACCAGCAGGCGAAGGATAAAGCTGAGGAGAAATACAAGGATCTGGGTGACCTCATGAAAAAGTTTAGAGTCGCCGGAGACTTGGAACTTATGGCTGCCAAAAAAAAGTACAATGCGGGCAGGCTTACTCTTGATGCCCAAAAGACTGACATAGAAGAGACCAAAAAGAAGCTGGATGAGTTTGATGAAAAAAGGAAGGAAAAGGTAGCCCAAAAGAGACAGGATGCCAAGGAAAATGCAGAAGATAATCTGCGCAATTTCCCCGGCTATCTGCAAAAGGTGGCGCACATCCTCATGGATGGAAATATGCCCAGTGCCTCCTTTAAAGACAAGAAAAAGCTTACCGCCGAGGAAAAGGAGACCGTATCCGGTCTTGTAAATCTCATGTATAATCTATCCGATTTCAAGCCCGGTACCGCCATGGCAAAAACCATAGGCTACGGCGGAGGCTTTGTGACCTTTGTGCAGGATGAAATGGGAAATCTCTCCATGGAAAGCGGTGGTGTGACGGTGCCTTTGGCTTACAGCGGAGCCGAGCTTTCCACCGTTATAAGCAGGGATGTGATCTACAATCCCACGATCTACGGCGACACAGTCGCCAGCAGCGTAATAAGCGCCCAAAAGACCGATCTTTCCCAGATGACCAGAGGTGAGCTTTTAAATTCCAGGGAGTTTTCCATAGAGGTGCTTTTCCAAAAGACAGGCATACCAAAGACGTTGATGAACAATGTCCCGGTGGACGAGCTTAAAAGACTTGCCTTAGAGGCTTTGGACAAAGCCACCCAAAAGGGTATATTTAAAACTGTGGTAAAGGAAAAGGTGGATTATTACAACACCAGGCGTAAGGAGGATTCCGTAAATACCACCTTAAATTTAGAGCTTCAAAGGGTGGGTATCGAGATGCCCCAGGGTGTCATCATGCATTTGGAAAAAAAGCATGAGGACTCGGGGCTCGAGCCTCAGGAGGAGCAGCTTCGTGATCTGGTGGCTGATCTGATATTCTCCGAAGATACGGTGCAAACGGATGAGCTTAAGGACAAGCCCGGTGAGAGACTTCGTGCCACCCTTATAAAGCATAAGGATATCATATCCACCATAGTAAGTGACCTCTTTGAAAGTGAAGCCCAAAAGAAGGACTCCATAGTGGAAAAACTCGTCTCCAAGCTTCCCGTCAGCATGATGGGCTTGGATGAAGGGGGCGAGGTAATAAAGAACGCCGTAAATACCATCCGTAACAAGATCTTAGAGACCATCCTTGGCGAAGAGGAAGCAAAGGATGTGGTAAAGAGCGGATTTGCCAAGATGGCACTAAAGCAGAAAAACACCGTCCTTTCAAAGCTGGACAAGGCTATTACCGATATGGATGACGAGACCTTAGCAGGGATGGAGGCCGACATCAACGGCATGGTGGACGACACCATGGCAGGAGTTCAGGAAGCCTTTGGAAAGCATGTGGATACCATCTTTAGCAAGGGCAAAAAAGCGGAGGCTGACGGAGAAGATCCCCAGGTAAATAATGCCGGGCAGATGGAGGGCACCCATGAGGAGATAAGGCAAAAGCGCATGGCAGACACCAGAGCCAGGATCGCCAAAAACAAGGCGGAGCTGGAGGAAAAGCTGGCTCCCTATAAGGCACAGAAAGCCGAGCAAAAGGCCATCATGAAAGCCAACGAAAAGGAGAGGACCTCCGAGGAGTGGAAAAAATATGATGATGCCGAAAAAAAGGTGAATGAGCTTGATGATAAGATCAGGGAGATCAGGCATGCAACCGGAGATTCCCTTGTGAAGCTTATAAAGGACAATGCCACCGGAAAATCAGGTCAGGGACTTTTCATGAAAAAGGTACTTGGAAGCTACTTCGGTTCCGTATCTGTCATGGACAAAAGATCCATGCTGGCTGGCGCCATCAGAAACTGCAAGGCAATGAAGGGACCCGCGCCCAAGTTGGAGGACGGGGAACCCTCTTCCGAGGATCAGCTTAATATGATGTCGGATGTTTTGGGCGGCATGTTTAAGGGAGCAGGTCCCCTCTTACAAAAGATGCTTCAGGGACTTCCGGCAGATGATTTCCCCGAGGGACTTAAAAAAGCCATTGAGGATACCCAGGACAATCTGTCCTCCATCCCAGAGCAGATCGTAAAGGGTCATATGGACGGCATCATCCAAAGGAGTGACGGAAAGATATCATCCATTGAGGTAAAGCGCTCATTAGGCGCTGCCTCCGTGGGTCAGGCTTTTCTATGCACAGTCTATGGTCCCGGCATGGAAAAGGGCAAGGATGTGGTGGTAAAGATACTTCGTCCCGACGTCAGAAACCGTATGATGCGTGAAAAAGAGGTCATGCTTAATGCCGCCAGACTCACAGACCGTGAGGGCAAGTCCCAGGCTGAGATAGAGGATATGGAGCAGAAGCATCAGATAGGCGGTATGGAGGCGACTTATCTTGGAAATCTTTCCCGTATAGAAGAGGAGCTGGATCTTACCATTGAGGCTAAAAACTGCGAAAAGGGCGCCATATATGACAAGGAGCTAAAGGGTCAGACTGAGAATCTGGCAAACTCCATGAAGATGTCAAATCTGACGGAAGCCACCAGCGATACCTGCATGATGGAGCTGGCAGGTAAAAAGACCTTGAAGCGCTATCTCTCCGATATAAATGAAAACGTGGCAGAAAAGCTGAAAAAGTTCTGCATAGTGGAGACGGTAGTGGTCAAGGATAAAAAGGGCAAAGAAAAAACTGTCGAGCGCCTGGTTAAAAATGATGATGGCTCCTACAAGCTTAAGAATGATCTGAGTGATGATGAGAAAAAAGAGCTTAAGGGCATCTTAAATGAGTTTAAGACCATATTAAGTGATGTGGAACAGCGTCAAAAGGGTATGCTGCAGCTTTCCCAGAAGTGGGTGACGGAGGGTATCTACGAAAAGGGATACTATCACGGAGATCTCCACGCAGGAAACATCATGGTGGGAGAAAAGGGAGTGACGGCAATAGACTTCGGAAATGCCACAGAGATAACCTCCTTCCAGCAAAAGCACGTTACCATTATGATGACAGCGGCAATGATGGGTGACGCAAAGCTTTTCAGACACAGCTTCCATATGCTTTTGGAAAAAACTCCCGAGGAAGTGTACCAGGCAAAAAAAGAGGAGCTTACACTTCTCTTTGAAGAGGTCATGTCCTTAGGTGATGAGGCAAGTACCGGTGAGCGTATCGCCGCCGCCCTTTTAAAGGCACAGGAATTAGGCTTGGAGCTTCCTCCGGTAATAGCCAATTTCTCATCCTGCCAGATGAGGCTTTCAAATGCTGTGACATCCATCAATAATACCATGATGGATCTGAGGAAAAATGTGATAATGCTTGAGGGGGCGGATCTGGAAAAGAGATATACCGCCAGGGAGCAGCACACAAATCCTTTAGTTCCGATAATCTCCAATATCAGGACAGTGGCAAAGCAAAGCCCCAGAGCAGCCGCCGATGCATTGGATGGGATCATTAAAGCCCGGGTAGAGGTAGCCGGGGATGAGAAAAGCAAAAAAAAGGTAGAAAGCAGTAAGAATGAGCTCAAAACCCATGTGGCTCAGTTTTTACCTAAAAAGGGACGGAGTGATATTAATAAAGATGAAACTCCCGAAAAGTATGACAAGAGGTACGAAGGCAGAATAGAAATGGATATCGAGACCTGCATAAAGTGTGTGGAAGGCGATACAGAAAACAAGGATATCGTAAGAGCTTTGGGAGAGGACTTAAAGGCACGAGCCCGTCTGTGCCTTAAGCTGGAAAATGAAAGTGAAGAGACCCGGGATCAGGCTGCTTACAATCAGGCTTACGCGGAAATGAACAAGGTGTATGAACAGTTCTGTGACTTTTTATTTAAGGGGACGATCACAGTTCTTAAAAACCTGAAGGAAGAGGTCAGCAGTACAAAGCCCCTGTCCAAGAATTTTGAACCCGGTAATTTCCTAAGCGTCATGGTAGACGTGATCAGAAATTACAAGAAGGCCACCTTGACACGAATTGGACTCTTAACTACACTTAAGGTCAAGAAAATGATGGATAGTGAGGATTAGGAACTGTAACAGGAGGGTTGTGGTTTGAAGGAGTTAAATAAGCAGGCCTTTGAAGTTAAAGAAGAACAAAGGCACCGGGAAGAAAATCTCATAAACAACTTTGAGATCTTAGGAGACGAGTTTAAGAGCAACCTTTCCAAAGAAGAAGAAAAAGAGGCAGAAAGGCCTGCTACCGCAACCTTAGATGAGGCATTTCAACAGACCTTCGGGGAGATGTTTTCCACCTCCTCCGCCTACGATAAGGTGATGGGGAAAAATTATGTGCCCGTGAAAAGAGAACTTTCTCCTGAGGAGAAGAGTGATTTTGAAATGCGAAAGAGCACATCCGGCAACAAACTGCTGACCGAAAATCTCCACAGCTTTCAAAAGAAAGCCGCAGATTATGTAAAAGGGGACTATCCTTCGGAAAAAATAAATAAAAGGTATGCTGAATTTTCAGAGGGAGACGAAAAAACCAAGAATGCGCTTTTAGGCGAGGAGATGAAAAATTTCCTTGCCATAAAGCCGTCTCTTAGCATGTTAAACGAAGACTATATGGCAAATCACTTCTCCACCATAGTGGATCTGAAGACCAACTTTGAACGGATGAAGACCTTTAGAAATGATCCCCTTTTCGCCGGGTATTTTGACGGGATGTATGTGAACCAGAAGGCACAGTTTGATGCTATGTACAATGCGGTAGAAAGTCTGGTAAAATGTATAGACCTCACCTTAAAATCCCACGGCTTAAACCCTGACATAGAAGAACTGGCAAAAAAAGGGTCTTTGGAATATAAAGGCGATCATTTTCCTGAAGGAGAAAAGAGTGTTAAGGGATACAAAAAAGATCTCAAAAATGGTGTAAATGAAACCAGGGATAATCTTAAGAAGCTTGCCAAGACCTTTAGATACAATGAGAAGTCAAGAGATGCAATTAACTTTAACAGCTACCGGCAGACCCGGAATTTAGACAGATTTAATGCTTTATCCAAGGAGCAAAGGGAGAAGCTTAGGATAAAGAACAAATATACCATTAAGAAGATCTCAAAGAAGAGACAGGAAGAAAACAAACGAAAGGTCAAAGCAGACCAGTATATCAATGATGTAAGCGGCGCTCTGTTAAAGATCATGCCCGAGACATATAAAGGAATGCATGATGCCCTTACAGATGAGAATGCCGAAGAGAAAAATGTGGAACTGGTACACTCCAAGGGTACCCGTCTTTTGATGCAGGGACATGATGTATTAGAGATAGATGTGGCAGGCTCGGGCTTTGAGCAGTTTTCCAAACACTATAACGGTGTCAGAGGTGTAAGTGATGCCACAGAAGATGAGCTTGAGGAGATATACGGAAAGCGTGTGGATCCCAACAGCAAATACATCAGGCAGAAAACCAAGGATGTAAATGTAAAGGTTGGGGATCAGGAGGTAAAGAGGAATAAGACCAGGATCACCATGCCGGGACCTTTGGGAGGAGCTATTACCCAGAAGTTTAAGCAGGGTATGTTGAACCAGGGTGATTTCCGTATCGAGAGGACCAGGGAGCGGATACGTGATTTTGGATCCAAGTACCTTAAGAATATATTTTCAAAATGGAATGTGGAAAACGGCGAAAAGCCCCATGATGTGGATCTGATAATCCGGGGACACAGCCGTGGCGCTGTAGGTGTATCCCAGGGATCCATGGCGCTTAAATACTGGCTCCATACCACCTATCCTGAGTACGAAAGTCATGTAAAATTCCATGTCATACAGATGGATCCGGTGCCCGGAGGAGATGTGGAGACCCTCCAGGATGCCACAGAGCATCAGTTCGAACACTTTGATTACGAAAACTATCAGGGAGTGCATGACGGGACCTTTACCATGGGTGGTGTCAAGATGATGCCCGTGGGTGCGGAGGCAAGCTCCACCGTAGTGTACTCCATGGTAAACCAGAATGATTTTGGACATAGAAATCTGTTTAAGCCACAGGAGGTCTTAAATGCCAGAAAGGTCGTACTGACTCCCTTTACCCATGATGTTGGTATGGACCTGGATCACGCAGATCATTCCCAGATGGATGGCACCCAGGCTGAAAAGGCTCACGCCATGGCTTATTATGATGCCACCAGCGGCAAGGTATACAGAAATACCGGTATAGACGATCTGGATGACGGCGTATATGTGATGGATGAAAACCAGGTGATGGTGAGGATAGATTCCATGGATCAGCTTAAAGCCATCCTGGCACTTACCATGCCCCAAAAGGATCAGAAGGAAAGACAGGAGAGGATCCTTCGGGCAGCAGAGAGCGTATTAAGAAGACGGGAAGCCCAGAACATGGATTACGCCTCCATCAACCACAAAAAGAGTCAGGAACTTTTTGATACCATACAAAAGGATGTGGGAGTATTTGCATCTTCCTACAGAAAGGCAGTATCCAGATCCATAAATAAACTGCGGGATAAGCTTAAGACCAAGGCATCCCGGGATGAGGTGCTTAAGGCATATGATGAGCTGATCACAGCCACCGACCACTATATAGACCAGCGTTCACATGAGGCAAAGGCAACAAAGGCAGGTAAAAACCGTCTGGACTGGATGCGGACCCTTCATCAGAATATGACAAACGAAAAGGCTCACTTTGCCGCCTTAAGTGAGAAAAACGACAGTGCCAATTTGGAAAGCTGGGATGAGCTTTTTGAAATAGCTCCCGAAGTAAATATATCTGATGCAACTGAGTATGAGGGCGGGGTTCTAAGGACCCAGAAGGGCACCCATGTGACCTTTGCCAAAAAGGCAAATGAGGATGAAGCCGTTGGCATGGAGCTTACCAGCCGGATGTCCCAGCATATGGGTGGTGACGGAGTCTATCAGAATGCCCGCAGGGCAAAGCTTACAGATAACGAGGGCACTTCAGATGGTATCATATTTGAGCAGACCTATACCATGAAGCTTTCGGATGTGATGAAAGACAATAAAGATGTTACCTACTCACCGGAGGCTGAGAGGGCTTTAAGTAAGATCCGGGTAATGGACTTACTTTTGGGAATAGATGACCGGTTCATTGATAAAAACGAGGGCCTCAGGGTAAAGATGAAGCGGGACGACTCCGGCAAGGTCACTATTACGGATATTAAGGCCCAGATGTGTCAGACCAAAGCCCAGAAAATGCCGGGAGGCCTTGGGATCGTGGAAGAGGATCAGGTAAAGAGGCTTTCAGATAAAGCCAGGGAGTTTTTGGCAGAGCTCAATGAGCAAAAGGTAAGTGACATGCTTAAATGGAGCGGTGATGAGACCTTTAAGACAAATGTCATGGAACGATTTAAGGATATGAAGAAAGTAGCAAAGGTGTAATGGAAAAATACGATTACCATGCGGAATGGATAGGAAAGCATAATCTGGAATTGTATGCGGATTTTCTTACACCCGAGGTCATTAAGGGGATCAGCGCCTCAGATGGGACAGTGACAGCCATTGCCCTGGTGATAGATGATATGGCATGCGGCGCCATAGCCGGACATCTGAATGATGGAGGGACCTTTGATATCAGATCTCTTTATGTGGCGCGTGATTACAGACGGCAGGGGGGAGCTTCATTTCTTATAAAAAGCGTGATGGACCGGCTGGTTTTATTAAGTGACAACCCCCTTATCACCGTTACCTTTTGCGCCTTGGAGGAGGATGAGAGCCTCATTGAATTTTTTAAGACCGTAGGTGAAAAGGCTCTCTCGGATGAGGTATATCTTTTGACCACCTTAGAAAGCGCCGGGGGCTATAAAGAAATGACAAACCTTTCCTTTTCCCTGCTTACCCCCAAGGACATAGTGGAAATAAGAAAGTATATCGAGTATCAGGATATCCCTGATGCAAGTCAGGTGGATATGGGACTTTCCGTGGTGGCACGGGACAAAGGAAAGGAGATACAGGGATATATTACCGCTGATGCAAATGATGATGACACCATTGAGGTGTCATCACTTTATGCCACGGATGAAAAGGTGGCGAAGGGACTTTTGGAGGAGTTTTATGCAGTCTGCGAGGACATGGGCTTTCCCGGGAAAACACCCATCAGATACTCCGGTCACAAGGGGGCAGCCACCAGGGGCTTTATGGAATTTTTCCCTGATGCAAAGGATGTACGCTATACCTTCGATATAGTGGTATAGGAAATGACGAAGAATAGTGGCGGATTTTTTCTTTTTATAGTACAATCTATGGTGAACGGATCTGATTCGTTCACTATCTTTTTTAAAACAGGTTTAGGTGAAAATAATGGAACTGGTTAAGATCACAGCAGAAAACGCAGACGACTTTACAGAGCATATTGATGCAGATGTCAGATGCAATATAGGACGCAGCTTTTTTAAGGGAATAGGAGCTTTAGGGGACAATTACGCACCCCTGGGAGCTGTCGTTTATGAGATTTTAAATTACGACAGTGAAGCGGATACCAAATGCCGTATACACTCCTTTATGGCAGCAGATGATGATACTGCAAAAGCTTTGATGGAGGAGTACAGTAATGCCATTGCTGAGGACGGTGCGATAGAGAGTCTGTATGAGACAGGTGACGAAAATTTAGATCGCATCTTTTCCTCCTATGGATTCACTTCGAAAAAGAGGGAGTCCCCGGAAATAGTAGTGACTGTGGGAGAGCTGCAAAAAGTGGCTGCCATGGCAAAGGGGAAAAATATGCCGGAATACATACAAAGCATGACGGATGTGTCATTGCTTCAGTACAGAAGCTTTTTGAAAAACTGTCTCATAAAGGGCAGATTCGGGCTGTTGGAGGATCTGGGGTATCTTCCTCTGGCATGGTTTGAACGGGAGATCTCATCCTGTTCCATTGCAGATGAGAAGCTTGACGGTGTGCTTCTGATACGCAGGCTGCCGTCGCAGACACTGGTTCCCTGCCTCTTTACCGCCTTTGGTATCGACTACCAGAAGAATCTGGTGATCATCATGCTTCGCTCCGCCCAAAAGGTGGTGGAGATGTATCCTGAGGAGACCAGGGTGGTCATAAGGCGGCACAGTCCCGGTGTAAAACAGCTTACGGACAAATTTTTCGCAGGGAAAAAAGGAGCCGAGGTATTTGTCGGCAGAAGAGCAGAAGGGTAAGAGGGCATAAGGATGTTTGATATAAGCCAAAGTATGATTGTAGATGTGGATATTAATCTGGCGGCTGCGCTTTTGATGGTGGGAGTCTGGATCATGACCTTAAGGCGTCGCTCCACCGGAGAAAAGGCGGATTCCGTATTTTTATATGTGATAGTAGCTGCCCTTATAGAGACTGTCGCCGGCCTGGCGGTTGAATTTTTTGAGGGTCCGGTAGGTCATGGACCATATGCTTTAGCGGTGATATTGGAGACCATTTTAGAGTATTCCATTACCACAGAGCTTTTCTTTTTGCTTTTGTATGTGTTTTTGACCATGCACGACAGCATGGATTACCTAAAACGCAGGATGAAATTTTACATGATCCCCTTTGTGATCCTTACGGTGGTGACCATTGTAAATATGTTCACCGGCATCATATGGTACTATGATGAAAACCTGGTGTATAATGAGACTATCCTTTATTTCTTCTATGATGTCATCCGTTATACATATCTGGTCATAGCCATTTATCAGTATGCGAATTACAAAAAACAAAACGGGGTCAGATTCTTCAGCATGTGGACATTTATGATCCCAATCATGTGGGGCACATCCTTGGAATGGATCACCGACTGTGCAGGCTTTACCCTTGGTAATGCCATAGCAGTCGCCATGCTGTTTGTCATGTCATCCCAAAAGGTCGGCTTTACTGACGAGAAAAGTGGATTTTACAATATCCACTATCTGAACATGCTTCGGGAAAATATAAAAGAGGGGAAATATGAGCCCAGTCTGGTGATAAATTATAAGCTGCCAAAGGGAAAGGATCTGAGTGGATTTTTCAATGAGCTTAGGGGGATACTTCCTGATGAGTGCGACACCATAAAGATTGATGACACTAACTTTGTGACAGTTATCTACGGCAGCACCAGAGGACTTATGAACATGCTTTCAGATGATATACAGATGATCGCAGAAGCTCTTAATATGGACATCAAATATAATTATGCAATTAAGAAAAAAGAAGAGTCCCCGGTGGAATTTTTTGAGGATGCAGTAGGCGTGAAATAGGAGGGATAATATATATGTTCTACATTGTTGACAGGGACTATGCCACCCTGATACTGGACAGCAGCACCATTCTTATGATACTTGGGATCATAAGAATGTCATTTCGTCACAGGGAAAAGAACAGACCGGATCTGGACTCCTTTGTGCTGCTTTTGGTAATAAATATTATTATGGCATTGGGGGATACCCTGGGGTATCTGTGTGAGTATAAGGTATTTCCCCACAGCAGAGGGCTTGCCACACTTGGCATGACGATCTTCTACACAGGCTTTGTGGTTATAACAATGGCCTGGCTTCATTACTGCCGTGTCAGATTCAGAGGTGACAAGCTATCAGACCGGACACATTTTGCCTATGAGTATATTCCGGGGATGATAATGACGGTACTGGTTTTAATAAATGTATTTACGGGATGGATATTTTCCTATAATGAAAAAGCAGAATACTTCCGTGGAGTATTATTCATCCCCATGTATATCCTTTTGGCATGCTACATAGCGGCAGGGTTCATGTGTGTGGCTAAGTACAGGGATAATAATTCAGGCAGGGCACTGATCCCCATATGGGTGTATGCCATACCTATATTGATCGGAGGCACTTTCACCTTTTTTGTACCGGGGTCTGCATCCTTTGCGCCCTTTGGCATAGCCATGTCCTTTGTGTTTACACACATGGGTACTATAAACGAAGTTTCATAAAGAGAAGGGACGTGACCTCACGTCCCTTTTGTTGCGCTTTTGTTGCAAATTTTTTTGTATAATAGAGTGATCCCTATCAGGCAGTAAAGGTTTTGTAAAGGAGATATTATGGAGAAAGAAGAAATGTCAGTGGTAGAGGCTTTAGGCTTAGGGGGCAGTGATAGGTTAGAAGAGTCTGAAATGGATCTTGAAGTAGTGGATCTCATGGATGTATACCGGGAGGCTTCCACCTGGCTTGATGAGATAGATGAGCATATAGATGAATATATACTCGAATACGACGCTTTAAAAGAAAAGGATCGGCAGAAGTTAGAGAGCATCATTGATATGAAGCTCTATATCCTCACTTCCATGGCGAGATTCTTCAATCCCATGACCTCCTTCGGAAAAAAGAAGTTAAGGGAAGCGGTGGAGTGCCGTGAGGATTTTGAGACGCTCTATGGACCCTTGCTGACCCGGATCACCGGGGATAATGCCGGACTTTTCAGATCTGTGTTAAATGAGGATCTGATGGAGGATATAGCCACATCCAGACGGCAGGCTTTGGGAGCGCTTCGCACCAGGGACAAGACCATCTATGGTGCTGCCGCCATAGCCTGGCATATTGATGAAGTGCCGGGGGAAGAGATGGGTGTGCTTCGCATTGACTGGCTTTATGTAAACGAGGATTTCAGGGGACGAAGCCTGTCAAACTACCTTTTAGGGGAGTTGGTGGCTCTCTGCAACGAGGCAGGCATAGAGCATATCAGTGTTGATATTTCCGCCAACAACGAGTCAAAACAATACCTTGCCCAGATATTCGGTCTGTGGCAGTTTTCCTTTGATGCCGGGGCGGATCCTGACATCTACATCCCCACAGGTGATGTGACAGATCTTGAAATGATCGAGGAATACAGCCGTGGAGTAAAGCCTCTTTCCACCATGGAAATAAATGAGGCAGACCGTATGGTTACGGAATTTCTCCAAAAGACCGGTTACAGCGGATATCTCACATACCGGACTCTTCCCGGGGACTATATTGACCGGGAACTTTCCTGCTTCATGGGCAAGCCCGGTAAATGTACCGGACTTCTTTTGGCACACAGGGCACCCCTTGGGATGCTTCGGGTAGAATATTTGGACAGTCTCCCGGGGCATTATGAGGATGTGCCTGCAATGGTAAGTGCCTTTATAAAAAATGCAAAAGACAGATATGAGGATAACAGTCTGATATACCTGACACCGGAATTTCCCAGACTGCCGAAGTTTATAAATATGCTATGTCACAAGCAGGTGGGACAGGCTCTCATAGAGGGGCTCCTCTCTAAGCCGGATAGTGATATGGATGAGGAAGATGTAAAAGAGATGGAGACGGTCTTTTAGAGGAGGTTTAATATGAGTGATAATCAGGTATATAAGGAAAAAAAGAAATTACAGGAAAAGCTTTTAAGTGACCTGGAGCAGGATCTTACCGCCCAGCCTGTGATGGTGGTGGAAAATGCAAAAGAGGTCATGGATTCAGTGTCCCGGAGTATGGATATCCCGGACCCTCTTCAATTGGAAAAAATAAATGTGGTGGAAAAAAAGGACGGTGTAGGGGAACTCCCGGGTCAGGCAGAGCCGAAGCTTGCTCTTAACCGGGTGGATCACAGTGCCGAAAAGTTAGAGGATGAGGACTGGTATTTTGAAGATGAAGAAGAAGAGGAAGTAAAGGAAGTAAAGAAAAAAGAAGTCAAGCAGGAGAACGTACAGAAAGAAGAAGTACAAAAAGAGGAAGCAAAGGAGGAAAGCAGCTTTAAGCACATAGGCTTATCCTCTGAATTTGTAAAACACAGACCCGAGGATTCTCCCAAGATGAAAAGCATCAGGGATGCGGTAGGGGAATATCTGTATGCTATGGCAGAAGATAATAAAAGACAGGCGAGCATGGCAATAGAGCGGCTTATCAAAGCCTGTGACAGCTATAAATTCGGAAAATTTGAGATATTTAAAAGAGGCACCGGTTTAGAGAGACTTCGAGAGGTGAATCAGCTTCGGGAGCAAGCCTGCAAGATCCGGGACGATTTTGAAGATGCCGGTTTTAATTTCACAGACGCCGAGACTGAATTTATAGATAAGCAGAGAGAAATTGCCGCCGGAGCCAGCATTGGTAAAAAGATAGCTGCCTTTATAGGGGGAGTATTTCAGGTCACCTTCTGGAATTTGGCAAAGATTTGCAGCGGCAATAAGGAAGCCATTTTTAACCTGGGCAAGTATTACAGGGACAATATATTCCGTCTGGACAGTGTATTCGGCAGGAAGAAATACAGGACAAATGAAGAGGGGGAGCGGGAAGCCTACTATCTGAAGAACACAAGCACATCTCTTAAGGATAAGGACAAAAGCGAGACCTATAAGTCTGAAATAGAGATGATCCAAAGTGACCTGTTTTTATACGGCACAGGCGAAAGCTTTGGGCTTTCCAAAGAGGGTGAGACAAAGATCAATGATAAATACCTGGCAAGACAGGAACTCTTTGAGGATTACGACATAGAGGTCATTGATGAAGAGGAATTTTTGGAGAATGCCTATGAGGAAAATGACCGGTTTAAGGAATTGCAAAATGAGCTTTTAAGGGAGTTCGGGTCAGAGAGACCGGACATTGAGTCTGTTTTGTCTTTAGAAAAACAGATAGAGGAGAAGCTTGGATTTGTCAAAAATTTTGACAAGTATCTAAAGGAGTATGGCGGCGGTGCAGATGACTCCATAAATGAGTCCATATCCATGATGGAAAAGATCAGGGACGAAAGGGCATTTTCCGGCGGAAAGCTCAAAAAAAGCGCCATAGATTGCAACAATAATATCATAAAGCTTGCCGGGGAGATCATAGAAAAGACTAAAGCTGAAAACCCCGATACTGATGCGATAACCAGGCTTGAAACAGAGATCGAGTCCTTGAAGGAGACCTTGGAGGATTATAATGAATACGGCGAAGAGCACTTTATGGAGGAGATATATGCCCTTGATGAAAAGGAGCTTGACTTAGCCCAAAAAGAGTATGAGAGAGCTGAGGCGGCAATAAAGGGCTGCGAGGAAAAGCTTTTTGGTCAGCGTCTGGATGCCGTAAGGGACAGGGTGGAAAAGAACGATAAGGGATTTTTTGACAGTGCAAATGCCCTTATGGAAAAGTACAAAAAAGTTGAAGACATGACTGAGGAGGAAGAGAGAAACGCCATTAATCAGTTAAGGGAGCATCTGGCGGATGTGACCAAATACTCGGATATGACAAATGAAAAGGATATGGCCAATAACTATTCCACCGAGGAGTATGAAAAGATCTTAAGTAACCTTGAGCGGGAGAGCATGGTCTATCGGATCAATAAAAACGACAAGGATCTTATGACGGCAAAAAAGGAATTATTAAAGCAGCTTAGATCCTATAAATATGATCCGGTGGTAGCCAGCAACCTTGAAAAAACAGTAGAAGAGCTGACTAAAAAGGCAAAGTCCTATGAGAGCTATTTGAAAAGGGGACAAAACAAGCTTTCCGGCATGGAATACTCTTTAGATCACCATGCCCAAATTGACAAGGAGATAAAAGAAGCCACTTCTGTAAGATACAGAGGTAAAAAGAAAAATCCCACCATGGATGACATGGAAAAAGAGGCTCTTGATATGTGGAATGAAGACTACGAGGTCATAAAGTCTGATACAGGAGAGCTTTCATACATGGAGAGGACCGTAGGAAAAGAGAAAAAGTTACTTCACACCTTTGTGGTCAGTGACCCGGATGAGCTGAGTAAGTTCGGTAATAAGTATGACAGTGAAAAGGTGGATATTGATTATGATGTGACAAAGCTGGATGAGGACACTCTTAAGGATATGTGGAAGGATATTGCCGCCCGTCTCAATAAACCTGAGGGCTATATCCCCAAGGATGCCATGGAGATCGCAGAGATCAGGAGTGCCATCTTTAAAAATGCCATTGGGGAGGCAGGAGTCACAGACTTCTATGCGACCCGTGATAAGGGTGGGGATGACACCGGAGCGACCTTTAAGTTTTTAAAGCAAAAGGGGCTGTGGGAGCACTATAAGCTTATGGCTATAACCCAGCGCCGCATCAGCTTCCTTAATTTCAGAAAGGAGCATATAAGAAAGAGAAGCAGAAAGGTTGCCAGACGTAGCGTGGTAGGAGAAGTGGAGCTTAAAAAAGGACAGAAGACCTACGAATATGAGAGCCAGGGAGCGACCCAGAACTGCTTTGCATGTTCTCTTTCCGCCATATATAATTACTATGTGACCTCAAAGGGTGAAGAGAATGCGCCAAAGCTTGACCAGTATTCCGTGAGAGGATTTGTACCCAGATTTTTAAATGAACAGGAATTTGGTCAGGGTAAGGAGCTTTTGGAAGCTCAGATAAATGACGTAAAGCAATACGCCGGTAAGGAAAGTCAGGCTTCCGGAAGTGTTCCCGGCATGTCGGATGTGCTTTTTGACAAAAAGGAGTACGGCGGCATGGAGAGAAATGATATAGCATTGGTATCCAAAACCTACGGCTTGAATAAGACCAAAGACAAGACCGTCATCAACAATATGGTATTTGCCATCAATAAGGAGATACACACTGCCATTGAATCCGGACAGATGGTATCACTTTTGTCTCACGGTCATTACATTACCATAGTGGGGATCTTAAATAACAAGATACAGTATATTGACTCGGTAAATACTCCCGAGGATGCCCAAAAGGTAAACACCATGGATCTAAAGGAGTATCTGGCTACAAAATATGCGCCGGTGCAGTACACCTACAGTACGGTGGAGATCAGCTACATAAAGAAGCTTGAAAAGGATGACTTTGACAAGCTGAAAAAAGAGTATGGCGGGATGGAAAAGGACGAAAAAACCGGTGAGATCATCAGGGGCAACGGACTTATCACCGAGCATGATGCGGCACACAGGGCTGGGATCGTCATCAATAAATCCGAGGATGAGATCATCAGGGATGGCAATGCGGATATAGTGGACTTTATGTCTGATTCCATCAGCTTAAACAGAAAGGCATTTCTGTAGGCATTTTTGTAGGCGTGTTGCACTTTTGTTGCAAGTAATAATATATCTTATCGGAAGTTGCGTTAGCAACTGCCGATAAAAGGGCAATGAAATTGCCCGTATTCGATTATCGGGTTCGCGAAGCGGTTCCGATAATATATGATATATGAGTCAAAGTACAGGCATTGAAAGGAATTGATATGGACAGAAATGAAATGAGTTTGGAAGAAGCTTTAGGACTGGATATGGAAAACCTGCCGGATGAATCAGAAGCGGATTTTACCGTAAATGACCTCATGGATATTTACCGGGAGGATTCAAAGCGTCTTAAGGAAGTGAGCAGTCACTTAGAGGAATTTATTATCAGTTATGAGTCCGGCAAGAGGGTGGATCGTGAGCCTGTGGAGGCAATATATGACCTGAAGATATTTTTGCTCTGTTCCATGGCAAGACTTTTTAATCCCATGTCAACTTTTGGAAAAGCGACACTTCAAAAAGCCATAAAGTGCCGGGAGGAATTTGAGACTCTGGTGGGACCTATGACTTCACGGATCACAAAAGATAATATGGAGCTTTTTAAAACCGTGTTGAATGTGGATCTGATGGAGGATGTAAGGACAGGGAGAAGACAGGCCTTTGGGGCGCTTCGTACCCTGGAGGGGAAAACCTACGGAGCCGCTGCTGTAGTATGGCACATAGATCCCATCCCAGGGGAAAAAGTGGGGGTGCTTCGGATCGACTGGCTTTTTGTAAATGAAAAATTCAGGGGTCGGAACTTAGCGGACTTCCTTATTGCCGAGGTGGTGGCACTGTGTAATGAGACCGGAATAGAGCATGTGAGTGTGGATTTTTCTACAGAAAACGAATTCAAACAGCCTCTTGCCAGAACCTTTGGCCTGTGGCAGTTTTCCCTGGATACAAGTGAAGATCCTGATGTCTATATCCGTGCAGGTGATGTGGCAAACTTAAGGAGGCTTGGAGAGTTTAAAAAGGGTGTCAAGTCCCTTTCATCCCTGGGGGAAAAGGCTGCCAATCAGCTTTTCAGGGGATTTTTGGTAAGAAGCGGTTACAGAGGATACCTTTTATCAAGGGATCTTCCTGAGAACTATATAGATTTTGGTCTGTCATGCTTTACGGGAAAACCGGGAAGCTGTACCGGGCTTCTTTTGGTACACCGGCTTCCCTATGGGATGCTCAGGGTTGAGTATATGGACTGTACCAAAGGACATGAATCGGATGTTGCAAGTATGGTAAGCGCATTCATTGCCGGTGTAGTGGCAGGGTATGACGATAACACCCTGATGTGCCTCACCCCGGATTTTGATGAACTTTCGGAGTTTATTAACGGACTCTGTCCGAACCAGCTTGGACAGCATCTCATAGAGGGGATACTGTCTAAGCCGGATGATGACCTGGATGGGGACGATATTAAGAAAATATTAGAGACCTTTTAATATAGATACGAGGAGGTGTGATATATGGATGCCAATCAGAATCTTGTAAAATATAAACACGAGACCATAACACTGCAGAAGCAGGACTATGATGAGGACTTTGTTTATGAAAGTAACAAATTAGACGTTTACCATATTGAAAATAAAGATACTGACGTGCCTTTGTCAGAGGATCCGGCATATAAGGCAGCTAATGAGTTCATCAATAAGTATATTCATGTACTGACCAAAAAAGACGGTATAAATGAACTCCCGGGAGGGGTAGGGGCGAACCTTGCCCTTGCGCCTGTTAATCGTAAGAAGGTGGAAAAAAAGAAACCTCAGGACGCTGACTTCGTGATCGAGGGGGCGGAAGAATTAGATGAATATGATGAAATTACAGTAGAGCAAAAAAAAGAAGAAGAGATCGATTATGACTTCCAGGTTGAAGATGAGGACTTTGTGATCGAAGACGAGACGAATATTGTAGAAAAAAAAGTAAAAGAGGATGTGGATGATGATGAGGACTTTGTAATTGATACCGAGAAAACAGATGAGCAGGTGGTCTCAGACTTTATTGGCGGCATAATGGATGAAGTCAATGAGGAAAAGAAAGCGGAAGAAAAGAGGATAGCAGAAGAAAAGAGGATAGCAGAAGAAAAGAGGATAGCAGAAGAAAAGAGAATAGCAGAAGAAAAGAGGATAGCAGAAGAAAAGGTAGAGGAAAAAGTAAAGGAAAAACCGGTAGAAAATAATAACGATGATGGTGGTGATAATGACGAGGACTTCGTGTTAGAAGAGAAAGAAGAGCATAAGAAAGAAGAGAAAAAGAAGGTCGAAGAAAAGGAGGATGATAAGGATTTTGTTGTAGATGGCTTAAAAGAGTT
>CAMOZG010000019.1 GCA_946630825.1 uncultured Lachnospiraceae bacterium | reverse complement strand
TTCCAAATAAGTCGACTTTATACTTGCCTATTTTCCGCCCTGCTGCGTCGTCTTCGATCGACGTACCGCCCGGTACGCCTCACTCAGACTTCTTGCAGGATCGAAAAATATTCTGCGCATAAAGTCGAGGTATTTAAAAACGGCTACACTAGTGGTTTTTAGGCTTTTTGCATATGTAAAAAGCCATATATATATCATATTTTAAGGAGGGTGGCTTATGTACAAAGATGAGTACAAACGCTGGCTTGGGATGGACCTGGAGGATCCGGATCTGGGACCGGAGCTTGATAAAATAAGGGACAATGAGGAGGAGATCAAGGACAGATTTGCGGTATCTTTGAAGTTTGGTACTGCAGGACTTCGCGGGACCCTTGGGGCAGGTACCAACCGTATGAATATCTGGGTGGTACGTCAAGCCACACAGGGACTCGCCAACTGGGTGCTGACACAGGGGGGATCACAGACTGTGGCAATAGCCTATGACAGCAGGCTTAAAAGTGATATTTTTTCCAAGGAGGCAGCAGGTGTTTTGGCAGGCAATGGGATCAAGGTGCGTATATATGATGCCCTGATGCCTGTTCCCGCACTTTCCTTTGCCACCCGTTATTATAAATGTAATGCAGGTATTATGGTGACGGCATCCCATAATCCCTCAAAGTACAATGGTTACAAGGCGTATGGACCTGATGGCTGCCAGATGACGGATGATGCAGCGGCAATTGTGTATGATGAGATCCAAAAGACGGATATATTTGAGGGTGTAAAGAGGATATCCTTTGCCCAGGGCGTGGATGATGGACTCATCAAATTTGTGGATGATAAGTGCAAAGCAGAGTTTTACGAGGCTATAGAATCCAGACAGGTGAGACCGGGTCTGGCAGCAGATTCAGGACTTAAGCTGGTTTACTCTCCCCTTAACGGTACGGGTCTTGTGCCGGTGACTAAAGTGCTTAGGGACATAGGCATCACAGACATCACCATAGTGCCGGAGCAGGAATATCCCAATGGATATTTTACCACCTGTTCCTACCCCAACCCCGAGATATACGAGGCTTTGGAGTATGGCTTAAAGCTGGCTGAGCAGACGGGAGCTGATCTGATGTTGGCTACGGATCCTGATGCGGATCGTGTGGGTATAGCCATGAGATGTCCTGACGGCAGCTATGAGCTTGTATCGGGAAATGAGATGGGTGTGCTGCTTTTGGACTACATCTGTGCAGGTCTAAAGGAAAAGGGCACCATGCCCAAGGATCCCGTGGCTGTTATGTCCATAGTGTCCACTCCTCTGGCAGATCGGGTGGCAGAGCACTATGGAGTTGAGCTTCGACATGTGCTTACCGGATTCAAGTGGATAGGTGATCAGATAGCAAAGCTTGAGGAAAAGGGAGAGCAGGACCGGTTCATCTTTGGCTTTGAGGAGTCCTACGGTTATTTATCAGGCAGCTATGTCCGGGACAAGGACGCAGTTGTGGGCTCCATGCTTATCTGTGAGATGGCGGCATATTACAGAAGCATAGGATCCTCCATCAAGCAGCGCTTGGAGGAGATATATTCACAGTACGGCAGGTACCTTAATAAGGTGGACAGCTTTGAATTCCCCGGTCTGACAGGAATGGATAAGATGGCTGGCATCATGAACGGTTTGAGGGAAAACCCTCCGGCAGAAATAGCAGGCAGAAAAATAACCTCTGTCACCGACTATGAAAAGCCTGAGGAGACGGGACTTCCCAAGGCAAATGTGCTTATATATGGTTTAGAGGACGGTTCCACCGTGGTGGTGCGTCCCTCCGGGACTGAGCCCAAGATCAAGCTGTATTACACCACCAAGGGCGCAACCTTGGAGGAGGCGCAGCGCATAAAAGATGAGCTTACTGAGGGTACAAAGCCGCTTTTGTCATAGTCCCCGGGGGATACACTTCTTTGCGGGATTGTAAAGATGTAATATTGGACTATTTTTTAAATAAAAATTCGTTAAAATGGCAAAAAAGCGCGGAAATAAGCGAAAAAATGTTACAAAAACTTGACATTTCATCTCAAAACCTTTATAAATATGTTTGTGATTGGCGCAGGAGCGCCGGTTCCCTACTATATAATTATTTTCCAGAGGAGGAGATACTATTATGAACAAGACAGAATTAGTAGCAGCTATGGCTGCAAAGGCTGACATTTCCAAGAAGGATGCTGAGGCAGCACTTAAGGCTTTTACAGATGTTGTTGGCGAGCAGCTTAAGAAGGGCAATAAGATCCAGCTCGTAGGCTTCGGAACTTTCGAGGTTTCCAAGCGTGCTAAGCGTACAGGACGTAACCCTCGTACAGGTGAGGAGATGGTTATTCCCGCTTCCAAGACACCTAAGTTTAAGCCCGGTAAGGCACTTAAGGACATTGTCAACAAGTAGTTGTTCTGTTTTATAGTATTTATTAAGGGTGTCCCCTCGGACGCCCTTATTTTTTAGGAGTTTGTATGAGACTTGACAAATATCTCAAGGTTTCACGGCTCATTAAAAGGCGGACGGTGGCAAATGAGGCTTGTGACAGCGGCAGAGTCATGATAAATGAGCGTGTGGCAAAGGCCTCCACGGATGTGAAGGTGGGGGACATAATAGAAATATCCTTTGGCAATAAGACTGTGCGGGTGGAGGTTTTGGATATCCGGGACACCACCAAAAAGGAAGAAGCGAAGGATATGTTTAAATATCTTTAAAAAAGGGGTTAAGTTTTTATTATTATGTACCGATAATAACTTAAAGATGTAGTTTCCGAGAGGAAAGACGGCTGAACAAATGAATGGTGTGAAAAAAAGGAAAAAAAGAGGACGTGGCAACAACCACACAAATCGTGTGTTTTTGACAATGATAGCGATATTCGTGCTGGTTGTGATGTCTGTGCAGCTTATAAATCTCTATCAGACTGATGCGGCATACGCAAAAAAGGAGATGAAGCTGCAGGGTGACTTGTCCGCTCAAAAGGATAGGCAGGAGGAGCTTGAAAACTACGAAGCCTATACCCAGACAGAGGAGTATATGGAGGGAGTCGCCAAAAGCAAGCTTGGAATGGTACATAAAAACGAGATAATCTTTCGTGAGAACAAGGATTGAACTATAGGTTATAATTTAATATAGCTTAAGCCCCGGAGATGATGTTTACTGACGGATACATATGGCAACAGGCCTGACCTTCACAGGACCCAAGTACTGTATGGATATCCTAAGTAAGGGATTCATCCCCGGGGCTTTAGCGTTAAGCGAAGATATGATAGAGAGATTTGATACAGGACTGATAAATGAGGGGGAGGGCATTGTCGCCGGTGTATCCGGCGGTGCCGACTCCGTATGTCTGCTTTTAAATCTGTGTGAGCTGAAAAGCAGGTTAAACATAGACCTGGTGGCGGTGTATATAGACCATTGCATCAGAGGGGAAGAATCCAAAAATGACGGCATCTTTGTAAAGGAGCTTTGCCAAAAGCTTCAGGTGGAATATGTGTGTGAGACTGTGGATGTGCCATCCATGGCAAAGGAAATGGGTCGCTCCATTGAGGAGGCAGCCCGGGATCTCAGATATGAGAGGCTGTCGCAGGTGGCAAAAAACTTCGGATATAAAAAGCTTGCCATAGCCCATAACGCTGATGATAATGCGGAAACAATTCTCTTTCGCCTTATAAGGGGAACGGGGATATACGGTTTATGCGGCATGGAAAGCACCATGGAGAGAGCAGGTATCACCGTTATCAGACCTCTGCTTTTTGTCACCAGGGAGGAGATAGAAGACTATCTGGACAAGCAGGATCAAAAATATGTTACAGATGCCACAAATCTTATGGACGACTATTCCAGAAACAGGATAAGACACAGGGTAATGCCGGAGCTTAAGGCAATCAACAGCCGGGCTGTGGAGCATATCAACAGCCTGGGTCAAAAGCTTAAGGAGCATGAGATCTCCGAGGAAAGCACCCGCAGGCTTTATGAGGAGGCAAGCGGCGGCAGGGAGCTGGATATATCGGTTTTAAAGGAACACTCCCCGGCGCTGAGAAGAAATGTGATCCGGCTTTGGATAAGGGATGTGGGTGTGGCACGGGATGTGGGAAGCGTGCATTATGAGGCAATAGATTCCCTGATCATGTCCGAAACGGGTAAGTCAGTGGATCTGCCCTCAGGACAGTGTATACAGCGCATATATGATAAGCTGAGATTCAAGGACAGGGATGCGCTTGTTATGGAGCACAGAGCATCAGACACTCCCATTCCAAGGCTTAAACCCGGAGAAAAGCTGGAATTTTCAATGGATGGATGGTATTTAAGACTTACACTTCATACCGGCGAGGATGCGGGAGATCTGCAAAAAGTCAGGTCATTTCAAAAAAACTATGCTAAATACTACGATTATGGTAAAATAGAAAAGAATATGGTCTTACGGCACCGTATGGACGGTGACTTTCTGGTGATCTCACCCGGGGGACAAAAAAAGCCTGTTGCCAGGTATTTCGTGGATGAAAAAGTCCCAAGGGATGAAAGAGATGATGCGTGGCTTTTGTGCACCGGCTCTAAGGTAGTGCTTGCGGTGGGATACCGGGGCAGTGAAGATATGAGAGTGGATGATGGGACCGAAGAGATACTTGAGGTAGAATATTGGAGGACGTGATATGAGTGAGACTGTTAAGGTGATGCTTTCCGAGGAGGAGCTTGCCAGTCGTATAGCTGAGCTTGGAGCCCAGATATCAAAGGATTATGAAGGTGACAGTGTATTTTTGGTATGCATCTTGAAGGGAGCGGCTTTTTTCGCATGTGAGCTTGCCAAGAGGATCACTGTACCGGTGACGATAGATTTTATGGCAACCTCATCCTATGGCTCAGGGACAGTATCTACAGGAGAAATTCAGATCAAAAAGGATCTGGATCTTGGAGTTGAGGGCAGAAATGTCATCATAGTTGAGGACATCATAGATTCGGGCAACACCTTAAATTACCTGTCCGAGCTTTTTAAGGGTCGAAAGGCTAAAAGCGTAAAGCTTTGCGCCATGCTTGACAAGCCTGACCGCCGTGAGGTGGATGTGGATATGGACTACATAGGCTTTACCATTCCGGATGCCTTTGTGGTGGGATACGGTCTGGACTATGACCAGAAATACAGGAATCTCCCTTACATAGGGATAGTTGAGGGAATTTAGAATAGGAGAGTTTTACTTTGCAATCACAGAGAAGAAACGGGTTTGGAATATATCTGCTGCTCATGCTGGTCATTATTTTCCTGTGGTACTTTTTTACAGAGATGCCGGCGCCCTCCATGTCAATGAACGAGCTGGTACACCAGATTCAGGAGGACAATGTCAAGTCAATAGGCATACATCAGAATGAGCAGGTGCCTACCGGTGCCCTTAATGTGACACTTAAAAGCTCTGAGGACAAGGTTCAGGCACAGGATCCTACGATCACAGTATATGTATCGGATGTAAATGAGGCACAGGAGACCTTAAAGGAGCTGGGCTTTACCAGATATGTGCTGTATGACGTGCCAAGGGATTCCTGGTTTACGCAGATGCTTCCCATGCTGGTGGTAGTGGCTGTGCTTTTCATACTCTTTATGATCCTTATGAACGGGCAGATGATGTCCGGGGGCATGGGAAGCGGCAACAACCGCATGATGAATTTTGGAAAATCCAGAGCCAAGCTTACCACCCAGGAAAATATGAAGACCAGGTTTGAGGACGTGGCTGGTCTCATAGAGGAAAAAGAAGAACTGGTGGAAGTGGTGGACTTTCTTAAGGATCCTGCCAAGTATACCAGGGTTGGAGCCAGGATCCCCAAGGGAATGATACTTGTGGGACCTCCGGGAACAGGAAAGACCCTTTTGGCACGGGCAGTGGCAGGAGAGGCAGGAGTGCCTTTCTTCTCCATTTCCGGCTCAGACTTTGTGGAGATGTTTGTGGGCGTGGGAGCTTCCCGTGTCAGAGACCTTTTTGAGGATGCAAAAAAGAACGCACCCTGCATAGTTTTTATTGATGAGATCGACGCAGTGGCAAGAAAGCGTGGATCCGGCATGGGTGGCGGTCATGATGAAAGAGAACAGACCTTAAACCAGATCCTGGTCGAGATGGATGGCTTCGGCGTAAACGAAGGCATAATCGTTATGGCGGCTACCAACAGGGTTGATATTTTGGACCCCGCCATCATGAGACCGGGACGCTTTGACCGTAAGGTATTTGTGGGCAGACCGGATGTGAGGGGACGTGAAGAGATCCTCAATGTCCATGCCAAAAATAAACCACTGTCGGATGATGTGGATCTAAAGCAGATCGCCCAGACCACAGCGGGATTTACCGGGGCAGATCTGGAAAATCTCTTAAATGAGGCGGCTATCGCTACAGCCAAGGATAACCGGGCATATCTTACACAGTCGGATATCAAAAATTCCTTTGTGAAGGTGGGCATAGGTACTGAAAAGCGATCCAAGGTGATCTCCGAAAAGGAGAAAAAGATAACGGCATATCATGAGGCAGGACATGCGATCCTTTTCCATGTGCTGCCGGATGTGGGTCCTGTGTATTCGGTATCCATCATACCCACCGGCCAGAGCGCTGCAGGCTACACCATGCCTCTGCCGGAAAGAGACGAGATGTTCAATACAAAATCCAAAATGATGCAGAATATAGTTGTGGATTTTGGAGGACGTATTGCAGAGGAGCTTATATTTGGGGATGTTACCACAGGTGCATCACAGGATATCAAGCAGGCAACCAGCACTGCCAGGAATATGGTTACCAGATTCGGTTTTTCCGACCGTATCGGTCCCATTGACTATCATATGGATGAGGATGAGGTCTTTTTGGGCAGGGATTATGGTCATGTTAAGGGCTACAGCGAGGAAGTGGCGGCAGCCATAGACGAAGAAGTCACCCGTATAATTGATGAATGCTATGAAAAGGCAAGAAGCATAATAAGTGAGCATATGGATGTGCTTCACTCATGTGCAGAGCTTCTGATCGAGAAGGAAAAGATATCCCGTAAGGAGTTTGAGGCTCTCTTTGGGGATCAGGTATTTGAGAAAAGCGAGGAAGTCAAAAACAGTGAGGGTGTGGCAGTAGAGGACTAAAAAACGCAGCTTTGTGCATAACGCACAAAGGATTCCTTGATATTTTAGCAAGTTTGTGCACACTTTGTAGGAGCCAGGGGATATAATTACATTCGTAAAAACCCCCCAATACATTTTATTTTTACTATCCCCCATAGTAAAAATACCTTCTCCTAAAAAGACAGCGCGAGCTGTCTTTTTAACGTTTAGGTACGGAGGAAACTTATGAATCGTGACGCGATTTTTTCTGATGGGACCATCAGATACAGACAACCTGAAGAACCGGCGGCAAACAGTGAAGTTCTTATCAGACTTCGGCTGGACAGGCATGATTTTGTTACCTGTAACCTGATAATAGATGAAAAATACAGATTTCCCATGTATTTTGACAGGGAAAAGGGTGAGTTTGCCTACTATCAGGTTTCGATCCCCTTGGAGGAAAAGCGTATTTTTTACCATTTCGAGCTGCGCTGCGGCAGTGAGAAGCTCTATTATGACCGGTTCGGTGCCACAGATGACTACAGACCCCAGTACAGATTTTCCATTATGCCGGGATTTTCCACTCCCGCCTGGACCAAGGGAGCTGTCATGTATCAGATCCTTGTGGATCGTTTTAACAAGGCAGATGAGACCAATGACGTATTAGACGGTGAATATCACTACATTTCCATGCACTCCAGACGGGTGACGGACTGGAATACAAATCCCTCAAACTTCGACGTGGCATGCTTCTACGGCGGAGATCTGCAGGGCGTATATGAAAAACTGGACTATCTGAAAAATCTGGGAGTAGAAGTAATATATTTTAATCCTCTTTTTGTTTCTCCCTCCAATCATAAATATGATGCACAGGATTATGACTATATAGATCCTCATTACGGAAAGATAGTTGAGGACGGCGGTGAGCTTTTAGCCGAAGATGATTTCGACAACAGGCATGCCACCAGATATATCAAAAGGACAACCAACAGACGGAATCTGGAAGCATCCAATGAGTATTTTGCAAGCCTCGTTTCCGCGGCTCATGAACGTGGGATGAAAGTCATCCTCGACGGAGTTTTCAACCACTGCGGATCATTTAACAAATGGCTGGATCGGGAGCGGATATACGAAGGTCAGGAGGGATATGAGCCCGGGGCGTATATTTCAAAGGACAGTCCCTATCATGAGTTTTTCCATTTTTATGAGAATGACAAGTGGCCATACAACCACACCTATGACGGATGGTGGGGACATGACACCCTGCCGAAGCTTAACTATGAGGGAAGCGGAGACCTCACAAGCTATATCCTTCATATAGGAGCCAAGTGGGTGTCCCCTCCCTATAACTGTGACGGATGGCGACTGGATGTGGCTGCAGACCTGGGCCACAGTGAGGAATACAACCACAGATTCTGGCAGGCTTTCAGGCATGTGGTGAAAAAAGCCAATCCCAATGCCGTGATACTGGCAGAGCACTATGGAGATGCATCCGCCTGGCTGGAGGGTACACAGTGGGATACCATAATGAACTATGATGCCTTTATGGAGCCCATATCCTTCTTTTTGACAGGCATGGAAAAGCACTCTGACAGGATAGATGAAAGCGCCATTGGCGACGGCAAGAGGTTTGAGGTGACCATGCTTCACTGTATGACTGCCTTTATGACCCCCTCCCTGCATATAGCCATGAATGAGCTTTCAAACCACGATCATTCCAGGTTTCTGACCAGGACAAACCACAAGGTGGGTCGGGTGGACCAGTTGGGCGGCGAGGCGGCAGGAGAGGGAGTGAGTGTGCCGGTATTTAAGCTGGGAGTCATGATGCAGATGACCTGGCCCGGAGCACCCACCATCTACTACGGTGATGAGGCAGGAGTAGTGGGATTTACGGATCCGGACAACCGCCGCACCTATCCCTGGGATAACCCGGACAGGAGCCTAATTGATTTCCACAGAGACATGATATTTGTCCACAAGTCCCATGAGGCTTTAAGGACGGGCTCCTTTACTTTTTTGACCGCAGGAAGAAATTATGTAAGCTACGCCAGATTTACGGATTTAGAAAAGATAGTGGTCGTTATAAACTGCGGTGATTCGGAAATGGATCTGTCAGTGCCGGTGTGGAAGGCTGAGATACCACAGATGTGCCAGATGGATCAGATCATGATGACAGGAGAAGTGGGATATTCCATCATGCTTATAAAGCACAAGGTGGAACAGGGACTTTTGAGTATCACACTTAAGCCGTATACAGGGGTGGTCCTGATGTACCGGGACTATTGACCCTATAATTACAGGAGAGATTATATGAAGTTGATCCATTGTGCAGATCTGCACCTGGACTCAAAGCTTAGTGCCAACTTAGACAGGGACAAGGCTGCATTAAGAAGGCACGAGCTTCTTGATACATTTTCACGTATGGTGGACTATGCCCAAAAAGAGGATGTCCGCGCCATACTCATTGCAGGTGACATGTTTGACAGGCCTCATATCAGAAAGCAGGCCAGAATGCGTGTTATCGAAGAGATCACAAACCATCCCAATATAGATTTTTTGTATATTCAGGGTAATCATGACAGATCCGACTTTTTGCAGGATGTGGATCCGGCGGATATTCCCAATCTTAAGCTTTTTTCAGAGGGGGAGTGGACCACCTATCGCTATGACGATCTGGCAATTACCGGAAGAGAGATCACACCGGAGAATTCCAAGACCTTTACCATGAATCTGGTTTTGGATCAGGCGGATGTGAATATCGTCATGCTTCATGGTCAGGAGTCGGACTATGAGGGCGGCGACAGGGCTGAGATCATACCCTTGGGAGAACTGAGGGGCAAATACATAGATTATCTGGCTTTGGGTCATTTGCATACTTACAAAAAGGCAAAGTTAGACGACAGGGGAGAATACTGCTACAGCGGATGCCTTGAGGGTCGGGGCTTTGATGAATGCGGGGACAAGGGCTTCGTGGTTCTGGATATTACAGACCGGGAGGTCAAAAGCCGCTTTGTACCCTTTGGCAAACGCCGCCTTCATGAGGTGCAGATCCCGGTGGAGCCGGAGGTCGGTATGCCAAAGATCATAGAAAGCATAGAGGAGGCACTTAAGGGTATCCCGAATGAGGATATGGTAAAGGTGGTCCTTAGCGGAACTGTGAATATGGATGAGGAGGCAGATACAGACCGCATCCGCATGAGGTTTTCCGACAGGTTTTTCTTTTTCAAGGTCTATGATCAGACCAAGATCAGGATAGATTACGACAGTTTTTTAGGCGACAGATCCCTAAAGGGTGAGTTTGTCAGGATAATGCAGCAGGCCCAGATGCCTGAGGATAGAAAGGCCCGGGTGGTGGAAATAGGCATGCGCGCGCTTATGGAGGAGGAGATCGAGGGATGAAGCTGATTTCCTGCCATATTACCGGCTTTGGACGAATTGAAGATTTTAGCTACGATTTTAAAGATGGGCTCAATGCTTTTCTTGAAGAAAACGGATGGGGCAAAAGCACATTCTGTGTTTTTTTAAAATCCATGCTCTACGGTATGGAGTACAGCCCAAGGGTGAAGACTCTGACAGAGCGGAAGCATTACAGACCCTGGAGCGGAGCCACCTACGGAGGCAGCCTTACATTTTCTGTCGGGGATAAGGTCTACAGGGTTGAGCGCACCTTTGGGCTTAAGGACAAGGAGGATACCTTTGAGCTTTTTGACGTAGAGACCGGGAGAGAAAGCTTAGACTTTACCGGGAATCTGGGAGAGGAGCTTTTTGAGGTGGACAGGGAAGCCTTTGAGAAAAGCGTTTTTATTCCCCAGAACATGGTGGAGACCTCCATGACCGACAGTCTCAATGCCAAAATGGGAGATCTGACCCAGGCAAAGGACGATATGAGGGGCTTTGATGCCGCCATATCAAGGATCGAGGATGCGAAAAAGGTTTATACTCTTTCATCCCAGATCAATCCCGGCAAGCTTAAGAGGATAAACAAACAGATAAAGGACGCCAGAGAGGCGGTGGATCTGTTTCCCGTCAGGATGGAGGCATATACCAACAGACAGAAGCTTATAGAGGAAAAAAAGCAGAGGCTTTCCAAGCTGAAACGTGACAAATCAAATCTGGCAGATCTGATCGCAAAGCGAAGCAAAAGGGAGCAGGATCTGGCGCTTTATAAAAAGGATCAGCAGGATCTGAACAGGGATCAAGAGGAACTGGAGAAATTAGACGACTTCTTTTCGGCGGGAGTCCCTGAGGAGGAGGTCTTAGAAGAGGTACGTGAAAAGCAAAAGAATCTGGAGACCTTAAAGGGACGCTTTGAAGAGATACTAAGGACCCAGCCCAACCGGACAGACGCTATGAGGCTGGAATCGCTTTTTGATGAGCGGGAGCTTTCCACGGAGCAGCTTGATGCCTATGCCCAGGATGCAGAGAGGATCAGGGAGCTTAGACTGTCTGCCGAGCACAATCAGATGCCGGAGGACGAGAAAAGACAGTTGGCGGAGCTATCCTTTTACTTTTCGGAAAATCCGCCTACGGCTGAAAAGTTGGACGAAAATATGGAGCTTACCAATGAGCTGACCCGGATGGACGGTGAGCTGGCAGTTAAGGAAGCTGCTGTAGCCGCTGTAAAGGAGGAGTCCTTAAGGCTTGACTCCGGCGGTGAGATGAACGGCAGGATGGTCACCTGGCTTCTAGTGCTTTTAGGCATGGTATGTGTCATTGCCGCCAGTCTGTTTTACTTCATGGTAGGAAATGAAAACGGTATCATGATCGCTTCCATTTTTGCCGCCGCAGCCACCATACTGCTTATTATCTCCGTTACAAGCGGCATTCACAGAAAGCGGGTGAAGCAGCAGAAGCTTAGGGATGTGGAGGAGAGACTTGCGGCAGCGGAGGATGAATTGTATGCGGCAAAGGCATCCCGTGAGGTGATCATATCAAAGCTCAATGAGTTTTTGGACAATTATCTGGTAAAGGCAACGGACAGCTACCAGCAGATGATAAGGGAGATACAGAATAAAGCGGTTGTGTATGCCCACCTTTTGGAAGAGGAGAAAAAGTACGTGGAGATAAACTCCGCCGGTACCGAGGAGCTTTCGGAAAAGCAGCTGACGCTTTACACGGCTTTGTCCCACTATGCATTTGTGTATGGCATGGATCTGTATTCGGATCAAAATGAGGTGGAGCTGGTTCAGGATCTGAGACGTGACAGTGAGCTATATGCCACCTACCGTAAAAACAAGGAGCTTTTGACGGATGTGGAAAAACAGCAGATGCTTTTATCTGACGAGATCGAAAGCTTCATGGGCAGATTTTCAGCTCCCGAGGATGGCACGGTAAGTCTTGATCTGATAACAAAAAATGCGGCGGAATACCACAGGCTTGCGGAAAATGTGGAAAAGCTTACCTTGGAGATGAAGGGGCTGGATATAAGTGATCTGCCGGAGGACAGCAAAAGCGTGGAGGAGCTTCAGGAGGAGCAGGCTGTTATGGATGCGGAGATAGACGAGATCTCCGGTCAGATGGTCAGGGACAACGAGGATCTTTTGCGCATTGCCCAGGAGCTGGAAGAATGTGAAGAGGAGCAGGACAGTCTGCCGGCGCTTTTGGAGGAAAAAGCCCAGATGGAGGAAAAGGTGGCATGCTTTGATGATGCCATCAAATACCTGTGCCAGGCCAGAGACCAGTTTTTAGGCAGGTATATGGGACCTCTCAGACAGGGACTTAAGGGCTATCTTTCAAGGCTCATGGGGGACAGTGAAGCTGCCCTTATGGCAAAAAATTTCACCCTGGATATGGATATGGGGATCCACTATTCACATCAGGGAACAAGCAAGGAGGTGGACTTCCTCTCTGCAGGCTACAGGGATATGGCAGCCTTTTGTTCGAGAATGGCTTTAATAGATGTGCTTTATCCAAAGGAAAAGCCCATAGCGATCTTAGACGATCCCTTTACGGATCTGGATGAAGAAAAAGTAAGGGCGGCACTCGATTTTATAACGGAAATATCAAAAGACCGGCAGCTTTTGTATTTCACCTGCCATGGCAGCAGGATGCCATGAACAAAAAAATGAAATTGTATAGTCAAAAAAGAATTAAAAGTGATAAAATTCATTTTGGCTGGAAATAAGAACAGGAGGTGGTGTTTTATGACACTGGCACAAATTTTAGCCGTCATCATCTTTTTGGTGATGTTTATACTGATAATCATTGATAAGATCCCCAGACATTATATCACGCTTTCATGCGCGGTCCTGACCATAGTCTTTGTATTTGGACTTGCCATGAGGGATCCCTCCGCTATATGGAAGGCGTTGAATCTCAAGGCCTTTACCAGTCTCTCCTTCTGGCACGCCAGCGGCGGTCCCTCTGAGAGCGTAGGCATAAACTGGGAGACCATTGTATTTATAGCAGGCATGATGATAATGGTGGAGGGCATGGCTCATTCCGGATTTTTCAGATGGCTTTGCATGAAGCTGGCAAAGATGGTGCATTATAAAAAGCTTGCGCTGTTCATATCTTTCATGGTGCTTTCTGGTGTACTGGCAATGTTCATAGACTCCATAACAGTCATACTGTTCTTGGTGGCTGTCACTATCGAGCTGGCGACCTTGTTGGAGTTTGATCCCATACCCATGATAATGGCAGAGATATTCTGTGCAAATCTGGGAGGCTCAGCCACCATGTGCGGAGATCCCCCCAACATCATCATAGGTACATCCCTGGGAATGAGCTTTTTTGACTTTTTATCCCACACAGGTGTGGCTGCAGGCATAAGCCTGATATTTATAATCATCTACTTTACTTTTGTGTTCAGAAATGAATTTAAAAAGCCTACCACTGTTGATATCAAAAAGCTTCCTGCACCGGAGACTGCCATAGTCAACAAAAATGAATTTGTAAAGAGCACACTTATATTTGTCCTTGCAGTGGCACTTCTGGTATCCCACTCAGCTACGGGACTTACGGTTTCTTTCATAGGAGTACTGATCGCCGGGCTTACCATTGCGGTCAATGCCAAAAATGCCAGAAAGATAATCAGGGGCGTGGATTATGTGACACTGATGTTTTTCATAGGGCTGTTTGTGGTGGTATCCGGACTGGAGCAGACCGGAGTCTTGAACGTAATAGCAGACTTTATAAGTGCGGTATGTAACGGTGACAAGAACCTGATAATCTCGGTGATCCTTTGGATATCCGGTGGTGCGTCGGCATTTGTTGACAATATTCCCTTTGCGGCAACCATGGTTCCCGTAGTAAAGGAGCTGTCAACTCTTAACAATATGCCAGTACAAATACTTGCCTACACCCTTGCCATTGGCTGTGATGTGGGTGGAAGCGCCACTCCTATCGGAGCATCTGCAAATGTTGTGGGTATCTCCACTGCAGAGACTTCAGGACATCATATAAGCTGGGGACGTTATTGCAGGGATGTGGTACCTGCCACAGTGATCGTACTGTTGATCTCAAACCTGTATCTTTTCGCAAGATATTTATAAATCAAATAGTAAAGCGGCGGTCCATACGAACCGCCGCTTTTTATGTAACTATTTTTTCTTATAATCCATGTAGCCTAATTTCACCCACCGTCGGACTGTGGAGACCGGGATGTCGAATTTTTCTGCAACCTCATATTCCCCAACGTCATTTTCCTCCACGTATTTTCGGACTTCCTTGTAAATGGAATCATCATGACATTCCTGGCACATATCGCCGATCCAGGAGCTGGGCAGAGCTTTGCCGCACTTGGAACAGATCTTGCGGGGTCTTCGATTTTCTTCTATGAGATCAAAGCGATTAATCCTTGCCATTTGACCCTCCTCCTGATTTGGGAATCGTAGGTAAACTATATCAAAAAATTGGTGTGATAACAAGCCCCTAAGCTTTAAGAAGCTTCTCACAAAGCGCCAGCCTCTCTTCGGTGGGGAGGCTGTTTTCAAAGATGACCTGTCCCTTTTTATCTGTGGGGGCAGAAAGTCCCGCTTCATCCAGCCGTCTTTTAAGCTCCTTTGCGGTTCCGAAGGATCCGTCAAATATCTCCACCTCATCCCCAAGGATGCTGCCAATAGCCTCTGATACAAAGGGATAGTGGGTGCATCCTAAGACCACCGCATCCACCTGATGGGAGCCCCCCACCCGGTATGCTGCCAAAAGCTCGGACAAAAAGACCATAAGCTTGGGGGAATCCAGCTCTCCCCGCTCCACAAACTCCATCAGACCGGGAGCTGCCAATGGAATAACGTCCGCATCCCCCTGCCATCTGTCTAAAAGCTTGTGGAATTTTTCCTCCCGGACAGTCATGGGAGTTGCCAAAACCAGGATACGACCTGTGGGAAATTTTTCCACAGCAGGCTTAAGGGCAGGTTCGATCCCCACTAAAGGCACCTCAGGATACATTTGCCGAAGGACCCTCACCGCTGCGGAGGTTGCGGTATTGCAGGCAATAGCCACCGCTTTGGCGCCCCGCTTTAAAAAATCCTGTGTATGGGCAACTGTAAGCTTTCTTACCACCTGGGTATCCTTTGTGCCATAGGGGGCATTTTTGGAATCCCCGAAATATAAAAAATCCTCATAAGGCATCAGCCGGACCATCTCCCTTAAAACGCTGATACCACCTACGCCTGAATCAAATACGGCAATAAACGAGTCCATTCCATCTCCTTTCTAGTTTGCCTTACATCATACTATATATTTTATAGGAAGAAAAAGCAATAAAGAAACTTATTGACATTGGAGAAGTCAGGTATTATAATATAGCGGCTGACGTCTACATGACCTCATAGCCCCGAGGCATGTCAGATATATATGGACCACGGCCAATGGATTTTCGGACATTTTTCCTTTGGTCGGGATGAATGTAGGAGGAACTTACAATGAAGACTTATATGCCTAATCCACAGAAGGTGGAGAGAAAATGGTATGTAGTGGACGCAGAGGGTCAGACACTTGGCCGTATGTGTTCTGAGATCGCGAAGGTTCTTCGCGGCAAGAATAAGCCCATTTTTACACCTCACGAAGACTGCGGTGACTATGTGATCGTAGTTAATGCTGAGAAGATCAAAGTATCAGGCAAGAAGCTGGATCAGAAGGTTTACTATCACCATTCTGATTATGTTGGCGGCATGAAGGAGACCACTCTTAAGGAGATGCTTATTAAGCATCCTGAGCGTGTGGTTGAGTTCGGCGTTAAGGGTATGCTTCCCAAGGGACCCCTTGGCCGTCAGATGTACAAGAAGCTCTTTGTTTACGCTGGCCCTGATCATAAGCATGAGGCTCAGAGGCCTGAGACACTCTCATTTTAATAGAGGAGGATTAAAAAATGGCTAAGAGTACACAGAAATTTTATGGAACCGGAAGGAGAAAATCCTCCGTAGCGCGTGTCTATCTGGTACCCGGTACCGGAAAGATCACTATTAATAAGAGAGACATAGATGAGTATTTCGGTCTGGAGACACTTAAGGTGGTAGTCAGACAGCCTCTGGTACTTACTGGTGCTGAGGGCAAGTATGATGTACAGGTTAATGTTAAGGGCGGTGGCTACACCGGCCAGGCAGGAGCCATTCGTCATGGTATCTCAAGAGCCCTTTTAGAGGCAGACGCTGAGAACCGCCCCGCTCTTAAGGCTGAAGGCTATCTCACCCGTGACCCTCGTATGAAGGAGCGTAAGAAGTATGGTCTGAAAAAGGCTCGTCGTGCTCCCCAGTTCTCAAAGAGATAATTACAGTTTCAGTATTTTCGGAACGCCGTGGCCTTACATGGCGTTCCTTTTTTTCATGACAGCAGATTTTTTCGTATGGAGATATTTCAAAGTATAGCAGAAGCTCTGTCCGGTATATACGGACCTGCCAGGGTGGTACGGGATGTCATAATGACAGTGGTATCCGCCTTTAATTTTCATACACTTTTTTACTGGGCGGTGGGAGTCTTTTTCACAAGAAAGTTTCCCAAGGCTAAAAAGAATCACAAATACGCGATTTGCATACCCGCCAGAAACGAAGAAGATGTAATAGGAAATCTGATAAAAAGTATTAAAAGACAGGATTATCCCTCGGAGCTCATAACCATTTTTGTGGTGGCGGATAACTGTACCGATTCCACTGCCCGCATAGCCTCTGAATTGGGGGCGGTGGTATACGAGCATAATAACCCTGCGGAGAGGACAAAGGGCTTTGCCCTAAAGTATCTTTTTGAGCGGATATCGGAGGACTTTGGCATCAAAGCCTTTGAAGGTTATTTTGTGTTCGACTCGGACAACCTGCTTAACAGGGATTATATCACCAGGATGAATGAATCCTTTGACGCAGGGGAAAAGATCATCACCTCCTACAGGAATACGAAAAACTTTGACGAGTGCTGGCTGTCATCCACCTATGCACTTCACTGGCTCAGATCCATACGTTATCGCCACAGAGCCAGATCACTTTTTCACCTTGCCACGAATATCCAGGGTACGGGTTTTTTATTTGCAAATGAACTTGTGGAAAACGGCTGGCCCTATACCTCACTTACGGAGGATCGGGCTTTTACGGCAGATGCGGTGGCTCATGGCTATAAGATCTCTTACAACGATACGGCGGAATTTTTTGACGAGCAGCCTGTGTCTGTAAAGATCGCCATAAGGCAGAGGATCAGGTGGGCAAAGGGACACTTACAGGCATTTGTACAGACAGGTCCACTTTTATTTACAAATATATTTTTGGGAAATCAGTTTGCACCCAAAAAGCCCAAGGGAGAAAAATACACCAGGGCTGAGGTGCTTGAAAGCATCAGGCACCGGTGGGCATCCTTTGACACCTTGGGACAGCTCATACCCACCTCCATAATTTCTTTGATTCTTTGGATATTGGTGGCGGTGCTCATAGGTATGTGTGAGTATTACAGCAACGGAATACTTGATACCAGGCTCATAGGCGGAGGCAACTGGCTTTCCAGATTTTTGAGATTCTTTGTTGGAGATGTGAGGATAAATATGTCTCCCGGGCTTAGTGCAATGTGGACAGGGCTGGTACTTACGGTGTCAGCCAGGATAATCATGCGATTGGCTGGAGATCTGAAAAAGATCCCGGTGGGTGTATATATTTTCTTTATGGAGAGAAAACGCATAAAGCCCATTAAGCTGTATAAAAAGGCACTTTACTGTCTGACCTGGCCGATCTTTGATCTGGTGGGCAGATATGCAATGTATTTTGCCTTGTTTATGAGGGTGGAATGGAAGCCCATCCCCCATAAGAGCAAGGTTACCATAGAGGATATTGAGACAGATAAGACCGGTCCTGCAAAGTGACCAGAGACGGCATCTGTAAAGGGGAGAGGCAGATGGCAAAGCGAGGATGAATCAGATGCTTAAAGAAAAACTGAAAGAAAACTTACTTCCTGCCATTATCATGGCATTACCTTTTATACTGATGGATGTGGCTCTAAGATATTTTGCCAGAGGGATCCATTATTTCAGATCCAGTGCCGTCTTTCCTGCCATAACCTTTACGGTGATATGGATAGCTCTTATAGTCGGCATAGTGATGATGCTTGGGGGATGGCCCGGCAGGATAATCTATCTGGTCTGCTTTGGTGCATTTTTTACCATGTATCTGGCAAATGCCATCTATTTTGATCTCACGGAGTATTTTTTCAGCTTCAAGTTGGTTTTGATGATGGACGAGGGAGGCGGATATGTGGGTGATGCCATGCTTACTACCAGTCCTATGATATACGCCCTGGGACTGCCGGCTATGATCATATTTTTCTACAGTCTGTTTCACATTAAAAAAAGAGAAGAGATAAGCCTTAAGGGCATACTGATACTTTTTATTGTATTTCTGGCGATCCACTTTTTACTGCCCTTAAGCTATGGCAAAAAGAATTCCGGGCTGGAATGGGATACCTGGCGCAATGCCCGGAATGTCTACGAGAATTTCAATGATGCCAACAAGAGCTTTATTATCTGCGGCTTTTATGAGTATACCATCAGGGATGCCTACATGACCTTTTTGCAGGCGGAGGGAGACAAAAACCCTGAGGAAATGGCGGAGCTTGAACAGTATTTTTCCACTGAGACCACCCATGAGACAAACGATATGACAGGGGCATTTGAGGGAAAAAATCTGATCATACTTCAATTAGAGGGTATGGATAGCTGGCTTTTGGACAAGGATACCACCCCGACTTTGTACAGGCTCCAGCAGGAGGGGATGAACTTCTCCAAACACTATTCTTTTTACAATGGAGGCGGTTCAACCTTTAACTCCGAAATGGCGGTCAATATCGGCTATGTGACCCCCATGACCTATACTAAAAACGGGTACTCCTTCAGCACCAACAGCTTTCCCTATTCCCTGCCCCGGCTTATGAAGAAAGAGGGGTATGAGGTAAATGCCTTTCATATGAATACCAGGGAGTATTATTCCCGGGGCATTAATTATGACAACTGGGGATATGACAGCTACCGGGGACTTATGGATGAAAATGACTATGCCGAGACTGATCTTTCCAGAGAGCTGGACCGGGAGCTTGTGGAGGATGCGGATTTTTATGAGGGGATCTTTTATCATGACAAGCCCTTTGTGGACTATATAATCACCTATACTCCCCATACCCCATTTTCTGCGGACAGCGAACTGGGAAAATATATGGCATTTGTAAATGACATTGCCCCGGAGGATATGCCTACGGATGAAGAGGGGATGGCGAGACTCTACGCGGGAGAGACGGACTATTTTGTAAAGCTTTTGATTGAGGGTCTAAAGGAAAATGACCTGCTTGAAAATACGGTCATAGTGGCATTTGCGGATCACTATCTCTATACCTTAAATGACCAGAGCATAGTCCGGGGGTACAAACACACCTCGGATGACAGGATAAACCGGACACCCATGATCATATGGTATGACGGGATAGAGGCAAAAAA
>CAMOZG010000018.1 GCA_946630825.1 uncultured Lachnospiraceae bacterium | reverse complement strand
GATGTGGGTATGCTGGATGTCCAGGAGGCAGTCAACTACGTTCAGGATATGACAGGAGAGGACACACTGGTATTTTTGGGAGTTATGGCAGACGAGGAGCCTACAGATCATGTTACGGCTACCATCATTGCCACAGGCCTGGACGAAGGTCCCCAGTCCGGTGGAGTTTTCCCGGGACTTAAATACACCGACAGCTTTAAGTCGGGCATGACAGGCAGGACATCAACCGCCACCACCACCAGACCGGTAACACCGGTTGGAGGCACCGCCACAAACACAGGGACCTCCTCAGTGGGAAGCGGTATATCCGGCATGGGAGCTTCTGCTGTGACTACTCCGGTCAATACCCATCAGGTTACACCGCAGCAGTCTTCGGGTGGATCCGCTTTTACCGGCATCAAAAAACCTGAGCAGCCCACCAGCAATGTAAAGGAGCAGGAGATAGTAATTCCTACCTTCCTTAAGAATCAAAAGAGATAATAAAAGCCGGCTTTAAAGCCGGCTTTTTACAGTCAGGGGGATTTGTATGAAGATACACTTTTTGGGGGCAGACCATGAGGTTACAGGAAGTTGTCACTACGTAGAGGTAGGGAAGAAGCATTTTCTGGTGGACTGCGGTATGGAGCAGGGGGCTGATACCTATGAAAACCAGGACATTCCGGTAAATGCATCTGATATTGACTATGTTTTTGTGACCCATGCCCATATCGATCATTCGGGGCTTTTGCCTCTTTTATATGCCAAGGGCTTCAGAGGTGCCATTTATGCCACCCAGGCGACCATGGATCTTTGCCAGATCATGCTTAAGGACTCGGCAAACATTCAGGAATTTGAAGCAGAGTGGAAAAACAGAAAGGCAAAGCGTGCAGGCTTGGATGAGGTGGTGCCCCTATACAGCATAGAGGACGCCCAGAATGTTATGACTCTCTTTTCCCCCTGTGAGTATGATGAGAGATATCCCATCTGCAATGAGATCTCGGTGAGGTTTGTGGATGCAGGTCATCTTTTGGGATCCTCCTCCATAGAATTTTTCCTTACAGAGGAGGATGAGTCCGGGGAAAAGACGGTAAAGACCGTAGTGTTTTCCGGGGATATCGGAAATCCCGGCAGACCCCTCATCAAAAATCCCACCTACCTTAGTGAGGCGGATTATGTGATCATGGAGTCCACCTACGGAGACCGGAATCATGGATATATGCCTGACTTTGCCATAGGTCTGGCAAAGGTGCTTCAGGAGACTTTAGACCGGGGTGGGAATCTGGTGATCCCGGCTTTTTCCGTGGGACGTACCCAGGAGATGCTTTACTATCTCAGGCGTATCAAGGAGGAGCATCTGATAATCGGGCACGAATCCTTTCCCGTATACATGGACAGTCCCCTTGCTGTGGAGGCGACCCATGTATTCAATGAAAATGTGAGGGAGTGCTTTGACGAGGAGGCTGCCAGACTGGTGGATGCCGGACAAAACCCCATAGGATTTCCGGGACTTCGGGTGGCTGTGACGCCGGATGAGTCAAAGCATATCAATGTGGACAAAAATCCCAAGGTGATAATCTCAGCCTCCGGTATGTGCGAGGCGGGACGTATCAGACATCATCTGAAGCACAACCTGTGGCGGCCGGAGTGTACCATACTTTTTGTGGGATTCCAGGTGCCGGGGACTTTGGGGCATCATCTTTTAAACGGAGGCAAGGAGGCAAGGCTTTTCGGAGAGACCGTAAGTGTCCATGCCAGGATAGAAAATCTGCCGGGAGTCAGCGGACATGCAGATCAAAGGGAGCTTTTGAACTGGGTGGGGCATTTTAAGGATGGCACCATAACTCCCCAAAAGGTATTTGTGGTACATGGTGATGACACAGTGGTGGATGACTTCGCAAAGCTTGTGACAAAGACCTGCGGCTTCGAGTCCTATGCGCCATATTCCGGGGACAGCTTTGATCTCATCACGGGAGCCCAGCTTTCCAGAGGCAGCCGCATTGCCATGGAGAAAAAGACAAAGACCTTCGGGAAGCCCAGTTCCAATGTGTTTGCGAGACTCCTTGCAGCAGGACAGAGGCTTATGTCGGTTATACATAAATGTGAGGGCATGGCAAACAAGGATCTGGCGAAGTTCGCCGACCAGATCAATTCGTTGTCAGATAAGTGGGATAGGTAGCTAATACGAAGGGAGAGAATATGTATAAAGATGGGAAAATAGTGATTGGAAACAGTGATAACGGCGAGGTGGCGATACTGCCCCGGATGGCAAACCGGCACGGTCTTATTGCCGGAGTCACGGGAATGGGAAAGACGGTGACACTCCGGGTTTTGGCAGAGAGCTTTTCTGCAGCGGGAGTGCCGGTATTTTTAGCGGATGCCAAGGGCGATATCTCCGGTATGTTTGAACCCGGGGAGGGTGAGGGAGCCTGTGGTTTTCCCGTAAGCCTGTGGGATGTGTACCAGACAGGGGGACTGCCGCTTAGGGTGACTATTTCCGAGATGGGTCCCCTGCTTTTATCCAGGGTATTGGGGCTTAATGACACCCAGTCGGATATTATGACCATAGTTTTTAAGATCATGGACGACGAGGGAACTCTTATCATAGACACCAAGGATCTGAAGGAGGCTCTTTCCTACGTGGGTGAGCACGCCTCGGATTACTCCCTGACCTATGGCAATATAGCAAAGCAGTCTCTGGCTGCCATAATCAGATCCGTAGTGGCATTAGAGGCAGAGGGTGGAGACGTATTTTTCGGTGAGACAGCCATTGACATCCACGACTGGATGGGAGTGGATGCGTCAGGCAAGGGCAGGATAGAGATATTGGACTGCAGAAAGCTTATGCAAAATCCCACCATGTATTCCACCTTTATGCTGTGGCTTATGTCCGAACTTTTTGAGACCCTGCCGGAGGTAGGGGATGCTGACAAGCCAAAGATGGTATTTTTCTTTGACGAGGCACATATGCTTTTTGATGATGCATCAAAGGAGCTTTTGGCAAAGATAGAGCAGGTTGTGAAGCTGATCCGATCCAAGGGAGTGGGGATCTATTTTGTGACCCAGAACCCCATGGACATCCCTGACGGAGTTTTGTCCCAGCTTAACAACAAGATCCAGCACGGACTTCACGCCTATACACCGGCGGAACAAAAGAGTGTAAAGGCTGCAGCCATGTCCTTCAGGGAAAACCCCGCTTTTGACACCTATGAGACCCTGACCACCCTTGGAATAGGAGAGGCTTTAGTGTCGGTGCTTGATGAAAACGGTGCCCCCACTATCTCTGAAAAGGTGAAGGTGTGTTATCCGCCCCAGTCCAAGATGGGAGCCATTTCTGACGAGGTGAGGGAGTCACATATTAAAAATGACACGCTTTATGCAAAATACAGCAATTACGTGGACAATGACAGTGCCTATGAGTTCTTGCAGAGAAGGCGCTTAGAGGATCAGCAGGAAGCAGAAGAGGCAAAAGAAGCACAAGCAGCGGAAAAGCAGGCAGCAAAGGAAGCTGCGGCAGCAGAAAAGCAGGCAGCTAAGGAAGCTGCGGCAGCAGAGAAAAAGGCACAGCGAGCCAAGGAGCAGGAGACAAAGCAGGTTAAGCGTGCTGCCAAAAGCGTGGCAAATACCGCGGCAGGTACAGTGGGCCGTGAGATGGGCAAGGCTGTGGGAAGCACCGTAGGCGGAAGGTTTGGAAAGACCTTAGGAGGCAATGTGGGAGCAGCATTGGGACGAGGCATTCTTTCCACGCTATTTAAGCTGTAAAAAATTTGAGAGGAAATAATAACTATGAAAAATAAGAAACTCGGTATGCTTGTGGCATCACTTTTCCTGACGGCGGGAGTGATCCTTTTGGGAGGAAATGTCTATGCTGCAGGCAGCACCACAACCTCTGCCACATCAGAAGAAGAGGAGGAAGAAGAGGAGCGTGAGGAGCTGGCATCCGCCTTACTTACGGAAAAGCCCGGCGCCAAAAAGCTTGGCTCCGCCGGAAGCTACGTTACTGTTGGTGAAAGCGGCACCTTTGACATAGACAGGACAGACAGCAAGCATATTGCTTCTGATGATCTGGAACTTCTGACCAGAGTGACCTGGTTTTCAAGCGATACAAGCATAATCACCGTGGACAGCTCCACCGGTTCATACCGGGGAGTGAAGGCAGGAAACGCATCCATCCAGATCACGGGGTATGCAGATTATAAATACACCTCATCCTCCGGGGCTGTAAGCTATGACAGTGAGGAGCTTTTCAAATATTCCGTAAATATATCCGTAATTCCAAACCTAAGCACCCTGACCTTTGACAAGACAGAGGAGACCATCTATGTAAATGCCAAGGGAATGGCATCAGGTGAGGCAGGCGTGGGATGCGCCGAATTTACCTTAAGCGGCACGGGAGACTATGTTTTTGACAGCTCAAAGGATGCCGGAGCCATAAATGTTACCGCAGGGACAAAGTATTTTTCCTACAGGATGGATCAGAATGTGCTGAGGCTTTACTGCTCAAAGGCAGGAGATATAAATGTCACGGTAAACATAGGATCTGCCACCAAGGAGCTTACTCTTCATGTCGTAAAGCTTAAGCAAAAAGGGAATGTGTCAAAGCTTTTGGTCAAGGGAAAGAGCATGACCCTAAAGCTTTCACAGGTCAGTGAATCAGGAGGCTCGGCAGAGACCGTGGATCCATCCCTTATTACCTGGACTGCCAGCAACAGCCGTGTAAGTGTGTCCCCTTCGGGAAAGGTGACAGGCAAAAAGCTGGGAGCCACCTGTATTAAGGCAAGCTATCAGGGATATACCTACTTTTGGGTGGTGAATGTAAGCACTGCCAAAAAGGCAAAGGTAATTGTCCTGGGCAAAGAGATAGCAAAGGGAACTTATTCCCAGCCCAGACGGATGCAGGAGGGCTACTATGACTGCAGCTCTCTGGTATGGAGAGCCTACATGCCCTACGGCTATAAATTCGGCAGCAATTACGTGGCACCGGTGGCAGCCAGCGAGGCAGCCTATCTCTATGACAGGGGCAAGATGATCCCCGGAGCCATTGGAGAAAAAAACACCAAAAAGCTTAAGCTTCGTCCCGGAGACCTGCTCTTTGAAGGAGGAGCAGCCAACGGAAGATGGGGCGGCATATATCATGTGGAAATGTTTGCCGGGTATACCGTGACAAGCATTGACGCAAACGGCAAACCCGTTTACGCCAACACCTGGGTGAACAGAAGTGACGGCTGCTATGGATACGGCACCGCCAATGACTACGTGGGCAGACCGTAAGGAGCCAGATACCGTCAGCGAAGTATGAGCGCTGCGGGATCGGGCTGGTTAGATAGTGACTTGCGCTATTAGAGGAGGCATCTATGAGCGAAACAAAAAAGAGACTTGCACTGCTTCGGCAGGAGATGGAAAAAAAGAAGATAGACATGTATCTGATGCAGATGTCGGATGACCATGCATCTGAATACGTTGGAGACAGCTTTAAGGAGATAGAGTATCTTACAGGATTTTCAGGAGAAAACACCTGGGTATGCGTCACGAAAAACAAGTCCTATCTCTGGGCTGACGGACGGTATTTCATCCAGGCGAAAAAAGAGATCCGGGGCAGCGGCACCTCCCTGTTTGAAATGGGAGAAGAGGGAGTGCCCACTGTGGAGGAGTATATAAAAAAGAACTTAAAAGCCGGTCAGACACTGGGCTTTTGCGGCAGACAGTTTTCATACGATTCCTACAGGGAGTATAAAAAGATAGCTGATGAGATCGGTGCAAAGGTGGTGATAAAGCACAATCTGATGGATAAGGTGTGGAAAGAGCGACCTGCACTTCCCGGCACTTCCATCTGGATCCTTAAAGAGGAGTATGCGGGAGAGTCTTTTGCCGACAAAAAGAAGCGTCTCCTTGGTGAGATGAAGAAAAAGGACTGCGACGCCCATCTTCTTACAAGCCTCTATGACATAGCCTGGCTTTTAAATCTTCGGGCAGACGACATAGCCTGTGTGCCGGTGTTCATGTCATTTTTATATCTGACAAAAACCAAGACCATCCTTTTCGCATCAGAGGGATCCATGGATGATTCCATAAAAGAATATCTGAAAAAAAACAAGGTGGTCATCAGACCCTATGAGGCGGTTTATCAGGATATACAGACCTTTGAGCCCAACCGGGTACTCATAGATCCGGGGGTGGTAAATGCCACCTTAGCCACCGGCTTTGGCAAAAAGAGCAAGCTGGTGGAAGGGGACAATCCCACGGAGCTTATGAGGGCTGTAAAGAATAAAAAGGAGATCGAAAATACAAAGCTTGCCCATATCAGAGACGGGGTGGCAGTTACCAAGTTCATCTGCTATATGAAAAAGAATATTGGAAAGCGCCCCATGACGGAGTTGGATGCGGCGGATATCATACTTAAATACCGGAGGGAGCAGGAGGACTTTCTGGGAGTCAGCTTTGATACCATAGCAGGCTACGGCGGCAATGCGGCAATGATGCATTACACAGCCACAGAGGAGTCCCATGCCGCTTTGGCGCCAAAGGGATTTTTGCTGGTGGACTCCGGCGGACATTATCTGTTGGGAACCACCGATATCACCCGTACCATAGCTTTGGGACCCTTAAGTGAAGAGCAAAAGCATGCCTATACCTTAGTGGTGCGTGCCAATCTAAGACTTGCAACAGCCCATTTTCCCGAAGGTGCAAGGGGAGAAAACTTAGACATCCTGGCACGGGGTCCCATGTGGGATGAGGGATTGGACTACAGATGCGGCACAGGTCACGGAGTGGGACATATATTAAATGTACACGAAGGTCCCCAGACCATGCGCTGGAAAATGAGATCTCCAAACAAGCTTTCGGCACCCTTAAAGCCGGGAATGATAACCACCGACGAGCCGGGCATCTATGTGGAGGACGGCTACGGTATCCGCATAGAAAACGAGCTTTTATGCGTGGAGGACGAAAAGACCGAGTACGGCCAATTTTACAAATTCGAGACCATTACCTTTGCTCCCTTTGAGGTGGATGCAATCAATGTATCGGAGCTTACGGACAGGGAGCTTACAGCACTTAACGAGTATCATGCCAGGGTATATGAGACCATATCCCCATATCTGAATAAGGAGGAGGCTAACTGGCTTAAGGAAGTGACCAGACCTTTGTAAAGGAGTTTTTAGTGGAAAAGCTTTTATTGATAGACGGACACAGTATATTAAACCGGGCATTTTACGGGATGCCGCCCCTTACCACCAGGCAGGGGCTTCACACCAACGCGGTAATGGGATTTTTAAATATCATGACCCATCTTTTAGAGGTGGAAAAGCCCCAGTATCTGGCAGTGGCATTTGACCTGTCTGCCCCCACCTTCAGACATAAGATGTATGAGGGCTATAAGGGAACCAGAAAACCCATGGCAGAGGAGCTTAGGGAACAGGTGCCCATGATCCAGGATATGCTTAGAGCCATGGAGATACCGGTGATAACCAAAGAGGGCTGGGAGGCTGATGATATCTTAGGCACCCTGTCTCACAGAGCCGAGGCTGACGGCAAAGAGGTGACCATAGTATCAGGCGACCGGGACCTTTTGCAGCTTTGTACGGATCATATAAAAATAGCCCTGCCACGGACAAAAGCCACAGGCACAGAGGTGGAAAACTACTATGCCTCGGATTTTTATGAGAAAAACGGCGTGACACCTAAGGAGTACATAGACGTAAAGGCTCTTATGGGAGATGCCTCCGACAATATCCCCGGTGTGCCGGGCATAGGTGAAAAGACGGCTTTTGCCTTAATAGCAGCCTACCACAGCATAGAGGCGGTACATGAGAATGCCCCGGATATAAAGCCCCCCAGAGCTTCCAAAAATATCGTGGAATACTGGGAGTCGGCAGTTATGTCAAAGGAGCTTGCCACCATTTCCCTTGAGGCGGAGGTGGAGTACGATATAGAGGCGGCACGTCTGGGAAATATATATACTCCGGCGGCATATGAGCTTTGTAAGGAATGGGAGTTCAACCGGTTTTTATCCAGGTTTGAGACAGTGGAGGCTGCGGAAAGTACCACTGAGGTCAAAAAGCTTTCTCCCGGAGAGGCGTCTTCGACCATGGAAAAATTGACCGGACAGATATCCATAGTGATAAAGGAGGATGCCCTCACATTTTCCGACGGTAAGGATGTATGGACCACCGGGGATGTGTCTGCCATCAGGATAAGTGATGAGGCAGTGGTGGTCATGAGGGATATCAAGGCAACACTTACCGGTCTTTGTGAATGGAAAGCTACCGCACCCTTTGATGCACTTATGGAGCACTACCACAGATGCGGTGCAAAGGGCTTTTATGATGTGTCCGTGGCGGAGTATTTGGACAATCCCTTAGCAAAGGAGACTGCCCCCGACAGCAATGAAGGGGCGGAGGCACTGGCTCTTTTAAAGAGGGCGCATGAAATGGACGAGTCCCTTTCCGACAAGGGGATGAAAAAGCTTTATGATGAGATTGAGCTGCCCCTGATATTTGTGCTTTTTGATATGGAGCAGACAGGGGTAAGATGTGTGGGTTCAAAGCTTCAGGAGTTTTCGGAGAGTTTAGGAGCCGACATTGACAGGTTGGAGCAGAGCATTTATGAGCAGGCAGGGGAAGAGTTTAATATAAACTCACCCAAGCAGCTTGGGGTGGTGCTCTTTGACCATCTGGGATTAAAGGGCGGCAAGAAAACAAAGACCGGTTATTCCACTGCGGCGGATGTGCTGGAAAAGCTGGCGCCCAAATACCCCATAGTATCGGATATATTGGAATACAGGGGGCTTTCAAAGCTTCGTTCTACCTATGCCCAGGGACTGCAAAAGTGCATAGAAGAGGACGGCAGGATACATACCACCTTCCAGCAAAAGGTGACTGCCACCGGAAGGCTGTCCTCCACAGATCCCAACCTGCAGAATATCCCCACCAGATCCGAGCTGGGAAAGGAGATCAGAAAAGCATTTGTCCCAAAAGAGGGTCATGTGTTTGTGGATGCGGACTATTCCCAGATCGAGCTTAGAGTGCTGGCACATATGTCGGGGGATGAAAAGCTTATCGAAGCCTATAAGGAAAATCAGGATATACACAGAGCCACCGCCTCACTGGTATTTAACACCCCCTTTGATGAGGTGACGGAGGCACAGCGGAGAAATGCCAAGGCAGTCAATTTCGGCATAGTTTACGGTATCAGCTCCTTTGGATTGGGAGTGGATCTGGACATATCCAGGACCCAGGCTCAGGAGTATATAGACAATTATTTCGTGGCTTACCCTGCATTAAAGGAGTATTTAGACGGTCTGGTAAGCTTTGCAAAGGAAAAGGGATATGCCCTGACACTTTTTAATCGTCGCAGACCCATACCCGAGCTTAAGGGAGCCAACTTCATGCAAAAAAGCTTCGGCGAGAGGGTGGCAATGAATTCTCCCATCCAGGGCACGGCAGCAGATATAATAAAGATCGCCATGATAAGGGTATATGACAGGATAAAAAAAGAGGGGCTTAAGTCAAAGCTAATTCTACAGGTCCATGATGAGCTGATTATCGAGGCGCCCCTTGATGAAAGGGAAGCAGTCCACCGCATCCTCTCAGAGGAGATGGACGGTGCAGTGGAGTTATCCGTACCCTTGGAAATAGATATGCATGACGGAGATACCTGGTATGACGCCAAATAAAAAATGGTAGGAGATGATGTTTCATCCCCTACCAATTTTTTATTGGTCGTAACCTTTTTTCAGATCCTCCATCAAAAACTCCGGGGCTTTGGATTCATCAAGCCTGAAGTCAATGGAGCCGCCATAGTATTCGTCGATGTAGATACTTACCACAAGCCCGTCATAACCCAAAAGGTCGGGCTTCATAAAGGGAGCCTGGGTGGTGATATCACCCCGCACCACATTTTTTACAATAGCTTCTATTTTGTCCGGCTCGGTGTATTCCATGCTTACATAGCCTTCGGATGGCTCACTGTCATCTTCATTTATCACACTCATGTAGCCTGATACGGAGATGGTACCGGATTTTGCCTTTGCCATGATCTTTTTCCGGAAGTTTTCTTCACTCAGATCCATGCCCTTATTTTCCAAATATTTTACTGTGCCTGCATACTCCTTATAGACAGGGAAGTAAAAATTATACACATCACCGTAATGGCCCCCCGTATCAACGGAGAGGGTTAGGCTTACATTGGCAATGGGGATCGAAGAGGCGGCAAGGGAATAGTCGAATTTTTCATCAATATCCTCCTTGTAGTATTTTAAAAATTCCTCCACATCTTCGGCTTTTCCGATCTCACGATCCTCCCCGGTAAAATCATTTGCATAAAGCTCTCTTTTCCCCTGGATCTTTTCCAAAGCATATACCGCTCCCGAATAGCCGTTTACAGCCTCGGCATAATCATCCGGGGTGATGATGGCATCCATCAGATCTTTGTCAACGGAGTAGGGGACATTTATGCTTCGATAGATCTGCTTTCCGTTTTTAAGATCATAGCAGACTAACATGTCGGTGCCTTTTTCCCCGGCGCCGTCGTGCTTTTGGGCACGGATATTCTGCTGTCCCAAAAGTGCGATCTGCAGGGCGCTTTCCATATCCGCTGCTTTTACATTGTCTGTAATATAGCCTTCTACACCGTAGAGCATACTGTTTGAATTGTCCTCGTTATACTTACGGTAGTTTTCACTGCCTGTCATGTCGTAAGAGGGCCACATGGTAACAGAGGAGAGGGATGAGGCATTTGGCATATATGAGTCATAGCCAAACCAGTCATTGTCAAAGCTCCAGAATACCACCAGGCAAAGGAAGGCTATAATGGGCATATGCCAGAAGCGGCGGAACACCTTTTTTACATTCATGGCAAAAAGTCCTTCGCTTATGACGCAGACCACAAAGACCCCTACGCAGATGGCAAATACGGTTGAAAAGGAAGTGATGTTTAACCTGGGAGAGGATTCCATCTCACCCATGATGGTTCCAACTATCATTCCAAAGCCTGTACCTGCCACAAGAGCCACCACCCATTTGTATACGTTTTCCATAAAGGGGTATACCACGGATCTTCCGGCGTATTCTGCCCGTCTTTTTTCAAAGGCAAAATAGGAGAGGGCACAAAATACTATAGCTATCAAAATGTTTTTTCCCATTTCAGGTAAAAATGCAGCTACGGCTTCGGAAAAAGCTTTAAAGTCTATGTTTGCAGAGCTCGCCATGCCCCCCATGCCCCCTTCTGCCATGCCGGCAATGTGGTTTAGGATGGGAGTGGTGATGCCGTTTGTCATGAGTCTTTCGATATTTGCATTATCGTGCCAGGTGGTGAAAAACACCTCACACAGCGCCCATATCATCACACGGATGACGATCTCCGCCAGCCAGAAAAATCCCACGGAACAAAAGCCTGCAAAGAGGTTTCCGCAAAGGAGGGTGGCAAGGATGGTGATGGAGTAGAGTGATAAGAAAAGTACAAACTCATTTACAAACTCCAAAAGCATGGTGGGTATCAGGACCCCGGAAAAGCCACCCATGGCACAAGCAATGATCAGTCCAAGTATCATCCCTAAGCCGTATATAACGGCAAAGTGCAAAATGCCGTTTAGATAGATGGCTGCAAACCGGGTACGTCTTTTAATGGGCTGTGAAAAGTAGAAATCCACCTTTTTGCTGTCGTACAAAAATGCAAAGCCCTGCATTCCCAAAATAAGTGCAAAGCCACAGACAAGGGGAAATGAGTAGGAGCCGAGGCCTAAAAAGGTCATGGCTGTATGCTGCAGCCTGCCGGTAAGCGTCTGATCCATAATGGCGTATTTTACCGAATTTAAGGATATGAGCTCCGATACCCCGAACCACAAAAAGGTAAACAGCGCTAAAAGAGCCATGGCCCAGGTCCTGTTTTTGCTTATGGATCCCATGAGGGTATCACTAACCCTCGATGATCTTTTTAATGTCATAGCCGACCACCTCCGTTTCGCTGATAAATATTTCCTCTAAAGTGAGGGGCAGAACTTCAAAAAGCAGGGTATCCACGTTTTTAAAATGCTCCTCGATATCTTCCCTGGACTTGTTTACCGTGTAATTGTATACCCGACCCTGATTGCTCTTTATAAGTATGTCAAGTCCCTCTTCCGTGGCTTTTCGATCCTCTTCATTATTGAATACGCACTGGATCTTGCACACGGAAAGCTTCATGTCGTTTAGGTCACGATCCAAAAGCACGCCGCCCTGATGCAAAAGTCCCACATGATCGCAGATGTCCTCTAACTCTCTTAGGTTGTGGGAGGTAAGGATGGGGGTAAGTCCCCGGTCCTCCATATCCCTGGCAAAAAGGCTTTTTGCCGCCTGACGCATCACCGGATCCAAGCCGTCAAAGGTCTCGTCACACAGCAGGTACTTGGTTCCCGAGCATATACCAAGGATGATGGAAAGCTGCTTTTTCATTCCCTTTGAATAGGCAGCTATCTTTTTGGATCGATCCAGATGAAAGTTTTCCATAAGGAAGTTAAACCTGTCCAAAGAAAAGCTTTCGGGATAGACCCCGGCATAGTAGGCTGCCATATCACCGCCCGTGGCTGTAGGGAAAAAGTACATATCATCAGGGATGAAAAATACATCCTTTTTCACCGCGGGATTGTCGTAGACGGGCTGGGAATCTATAAGGATCTCACCCTCGTCGGTACGCAGCACACCTGCCATCATTCTAAGCAGGGTGGACTTCCCGGCGCCGTTTGTGCCAACCAGTCCAAAGACCTCCTTTTCATTCATGGTCATGGTCAGATTGTCCACGGCATATGACCTGCCGTCGTAAGATTTTCTCACATTTCTGATATTTATCATATCTTAATCCTCCCCGATCCTGGATAAGGCTTCATCTATCATAGCTTTAAGGTCAAGGGAAAATTCCTTTGCCTCACGAAGTATGGCAGTGAGCTTTCCAAGAATTTCTTCTCGTCTGTTTTTAAGAAGCACATCTCCGCCCCGCACATAATTGCCCTTGCCCCGGACTGTATAGATGAAGCCCTCCCGCTCCAAAAGAGCATAGGCTTTCTGTACAGTGTTGGGATTGGTGGCAAGCTCCACCGCAAGGGATCTGACGGAAGGCATGGGATCATTTTCCTGCATGGCTCCTATCAGGATGAGCTTTTTGTAGTGATCCGCGATCTGCTCATATATGGGACGCGAATCCTGATAATCGATCATGGGCACCTCCATATCTTACTGTACTATCGGTACTAATACAGTATATTACGGTGCGGCGGATCTGTCAAGAGTTTCTTTGTGTCATAAAATTTTCTACAAAACCGATAGGATATTGCCTTGTTAAAAAAAAGACTTGTGGGCTATAATCCATATGTTGGCAACTCAAATTATAGTAAACGCATTAAATAAATGCGTTTACTATAACACATAGATGCACACGAACCGGCAAGGAAGGCCGCGTAAACGCGGCTCCGGTTCGGCGCAATAGGAAACGAATAAATTCGTTTCCTATATATAGTATTGGGGAGCCGGATAGTGGTATGGACCACATTAAGTCAATATACAGAGGAGGTTTTTATTATGGAAAACAGAGCTTACAAATTCTGGTTTGCTACCGGTTCACAGGATCTGTACGGAGATGAGTGCCTTGCCAATGTGGCAGCACATTCAAAGCAGATGGTGGATGAGTGGAATAAGTCAGGTAATTTCCCCTATGAGATAGTATGGAAGCCCACACTTATAGATGATACATCCATCCGTCAGACCTTTAATGAGGCAAATGCAGATCGTGACTGTGCAGGTGTCATCACCTGGATGCATACCTTTTCTCCCGCTAAGTCCTGGATCCATGGACTTTTAGAATTCAGAAAACCTCTTTTACATCTTGCTACCCAGTTTAACAAGGAGATACCCTACGATACCATAGATATGGACTTCATGAATGAAAACCAGTCCGCCCACGGAGACCGTGAGTACGGACATATCGTGTCCCGCATGGGCATAGAGAGAAAGGTCATCATGGGTCACTGGGCTGACGAAAATCTTCAGAAGCGTATGGCTTCATGGATGCGTACAGCAGTTGGTATACTGGAATCCTCCCATATCAGGGTGGCACGTATAGCTGATAATATGAGAAACGTTGCCGTTACCGAGGGTGACAAGGTAGAGGCTGAGATCAAATTCGGCTGGGAGGTTGATGCCTGGCCTGTAAATGAGGCAGTGGATTATGTCAATGCCGTAAGCGAGGCTGATATTAAGGCTCTTACAGATGAGTATTATGATACATATGACATCCTTTTAGAGGGCAGGGATGAAAAGGAGTTCAGGGAGCATGTGGCAGTACAGGCTCAGATAGAGATCGGACTCCGCAGATTTTTAGAGGAGAAAAACTACCAGGCTTTGGTTACCCACTTCGGAGATCTGGGTGGCATGAAGCAGCTTCCCGGATTGGCTATCCAGAGACTTATGCAGGACGGCTACGGCTTCGGTGCCGAGGGTGACTGGAAGACCGCTGCCATGGTACGCCTGATGAAGATCATGACCGCCGGTATGAAGGATGCAAAGGGAACCTCATTTATGGAGGACTACACCTATAATCTCATCCCCGGAAAGGACGGCATACTTCAGGCACACATGCTGGAGGTCTGCCCCACCATTGCAGACGGCAATATCGGTATCAAGGTTTGTCCTTTGTCCATGGGTGACAGGGAGGATCCTGCCCGTCTGGTATTTACCTCAAAGACAGGTCCGGCTATAGCCACATCTCTTATTGATCTGGGTACCAGATTCAGACTCATAATAAACGAGGTGGAGTGCAAGAAGAATGACAAGCCCATGCCCAAGCTTCCTGTAGCCACCGCATTCTGGACTCCCAAGCCGGATCTTAAGACCGGAGTGGAGGCATGGATCTATGCAGGTGGTGCACACCATACAGCTTTCAGCTACGACCTCACCACCGAGCAGATGGTGGACTGGGCTTCAGCCATGGGAATAGAGTCTGTGGTGATCGACGCAGACACCACCATCCGTAATTTAAGAAACGAGATGCGCTGGAATTCAGTGGTTTACTGATAATAAGCCTGTTTTGGAGGAGCTATTATGGATATTGGAGAAAAGATTCAAAAAGGCAGCAGTGCCTTAGGTATTGAGTTTGGATCCACCAGGATCAAGGCTGTGCTTATAGATGATGAGCATAATGTAATAGCCCAGGGAAATCATGACTGGGAAAACAGGCTGGATAACGGAGTATGGACCTATACTTTGGATGATATATGGACAGGCATAAGAGATGCCTATGCCAATCTGAAAAAGGATGTAAAGGACAAATACGGAATTACTTTGGAAAATGTGGGAGCTATCGGCATATCCGCCATGATGCACGGATATATGGCTTTTGACAAAGCCGGAGAGATATTAGTCCCCTTCAGGACATGGAGAAATACCATGACTGCAGAAGCCAGCAAAAAGCTGACAGAGCTTTTTGACTTTGCCATTCCCCAGAGATGGTCCATTGCCCATCTGTATCAGGCTATTTTAAACGGCGAGGATCATGTGGGGTCTATCGACTATCTGGCTACTTTGGATGCCTATGTTCACTGGCAACTTACAGGTGAAAGGGTAACAGGAGTAGGTGATGCTGCCGGGATGTTCCCCATTGATTCCAATACCGGGGACTATGACGCAAAGATGGTGGATAAGTTTGATGCCGCCATCTCTGACAAGGGATATGGCTGGAAGCTTAAGGATATCCTGCCACAGGTTCTCTCAGCAGGAGAGCCTGCAGGAAAGCTTACTCCCGAAGGTGCAAAGATGCTGGATCCCGAGGGCGACTTAAAGTCCGGTATTCCCATGTGTCCTCCTGAGGGTGATGCAGGCACCGGAATGGTTGCCACCAATGCAGTGAGACAGCGGACAGGAAATGTGTCTGCCGGTACATCTATTTTTGCCATGGTGGTCATAGAGCACGCATTGAAAAAAGCCCATCCTGAGATAGACATGGTGACTACACCGGATGGTTCTCCCGTGGCAATGGTGCACTGCAACAACTGTACCTCAGACCTCAATGCCTGGGTGGGACTTTTTGATGAATTTGCAAAGCTCTCGGGTCACGAGATGGATAAAAACGAGATCTTTGGTATCCTTTATAACAACGCCCTTAAGGGTGATGCCGACTGCGGCGGACTTATGGCTTTCAACTATTTTTCAGGAGAGCCCATTACCGGACTTGAAGAGGGCAGACCCTTGTTTTTAAGAAAACCGGATGCCAAGATGAGCCTGGCAAACTTTATGCGTACACATCTTTATTCTTCACTGGCAACCCTTAAGATCGGGATGAATATCCTGACCCGGGAAGAGGGAGTCAGCGCTGATGTACTCATGGGTCACGGCGGCTTTTTCAAAACTCCTGTGGTAGGACAGCAGATCATGGCTGATGCTACCGGCATGAAGGTCAAGGTCATGGCAACTGCCGGTGAAGGCGGAGCCTGGGGTATGGCTGTACTGGCTGAATACATGAGATCAAGGGATGAAAAGGAATCCCTTTCCGATTATCTGGATAAAAAGGTATTTGCAGGAGCCGAGGGAAGCATCCTTGAACCTGATGCTGCCGGTGCGGCAGGCTTTGATTCCTTCCTTAAGGATTATGCCCGTGCCGTGGCAGTGGAAAAGTCGGCTACGGAGAATTTATAGGAGGAGATACATGTTAGAAGAATTAAAAAAGGCGGTGTATGAGGCGAACATGGAGCTGCCTAAGCGCAACCTGGTCACCTATACCTGGGGCAATGTCAGCGGGATTGACAGGGACGCCGGTCTTTTTGTTATAAAGCCCAGCGGAGTGGATTACGACAAGCTGTCCCCTGATGATATGGTGGTCATGGATCTTGAGGGCAACAGGGTAGAGGGAAAGCTTAATCCCTCCTCGGACACACCCACCCATCTGGAGCTTTACCGGGCTTTTGAAAAGATAGGCGGCATAGTTCACACCCACAGTCCCCACGCTACAGCATGGGCTCAGGCAGGAAGGGATGTTCCCTGCTATGGAACCACCCATGCGGATTATTTTTACGGTCCCATTCCCTGTGCCAGAAATCTTACTCCCCAGGAGATAGAGGAGGCATATGAAAAAAATACGGGAATAACCATTATAGAGACCTTTAAGGAAAGGGGCATAGACCCCATGCATGTGCCCGGGGTGCTCTGCAAAAACCACGGTCCCTTTACCTGGGGCAAGGATGCGGCAAATGCCGTATACAATGCGGTGGTTTTGGAGGAGATATCCAAAATGAATCTCATGACGGAAATATTGAATCCCAATGGAGACAATACCACACCCCAGTCCATGCAGGACAAGCATTTTATGAGAAAGCACGGACCCAATGCCTACTACGGACAAAAATAAAGATAAAAGGACGGCCGGAAGGTCGTCCTTTTGATTTGCAAGCATTTTATTCTTTATAAAATAAAAAAAATAGGATATACTATAGTAATGAATGGGTTAACAAGGGGGATTGCTTTATGAATATGGCTACCTTAGAGGCTTTTGATGACGGCAGGATGCAAAAGGATAAGATAGCAGAATTTTTTCCTGAGATCTTTCAGCTTTTTTCAGATAATTCCTATGGAAAGTATGTGTACATAGAAAATATTAAGACCGGCTACTCCTTCTGGTCACAGGAGGCAGTGGATTATTTTGGACTGCCAAATGCTATTATGAAGGATGCAGGGGATATCTGGACAGAGCATATAGCACCCCAGGATAAAGAGACCTTTATGAAGGAGCTGTCTGATGTGATGGAGGGGCGGATAGCTGCCTTTGATCTGCACTACCGTGCAAAAAATAAAGAAGGACGGTATGTGACCTGTTCAGGCAAGGGGAAACTGATCCGTGATGGATCCGGTGAGCCGGTGTTTTTTGCCGGTACCATAATCAACCATGAGATGGGTAATAACGTGGATCCGGTGACGGGACTTTACAGCCGCTCCCACCTCATGTCCACCATGAGAAACTATATTATAAATGAAAAGCCCTTTTACATATTTATGGTGGGCATCAGGAATTTCTTCGATATAAATTCGGCATACGGCTATAAGTTTGGCAACAGTGTTCTTAAAAGCATAGCGGAGTATGCGGTCAATTATAAAAATTTCGGCACACTTTTTAGGGCTGAGGGGACCAAGTTTGCATACATAGTGGACATGGAAAGCAACAGTAAAGAGGAGTTTGAAGCCTACTATGAGGAGCTGAGAGTACATTTTGAAAAAAATATGATCGTGGAGGGCAATCATCTGACGTTGGATATTTGCGGCGCCATGATGACGGTGAGTGATTTTTCCATAGACATAAATTCCATTTACAACAGTGCCCTTTTTGTGCTTCAAAAGGCAAAGGAAGAAAATGCCCAGAAGCTTGTGGTGGTGAATGCAGACTACTTTGAGGGCAAGGAGAGGCATCTTAAGATGCTTTCGGACATCAGAAACTGTATATCCGAAGGCTACAAGGGCTTTGTGCTTCACTATCAGCCCATAGTGGATGCCCAGACAGAAAATATTACCGGCATGGAGGCTTTGATCCGCTGGCAGGACAGGACCGGGAAGCTGGTGCCTCCGGGGGATTTCATACCTTGGCTGGAACAGGATCCCATATACTATGACTTAGGGACCTGGATCATGCGCCGGGCTATTATGGACACCAGACCTTTGCTTCAGATCCAGCCTGGCTTTACGGTCAATGTCAATCTGGCTTATCCACAGCTTCAGCGGCCTGAGTTCAAGGAGATGGTGGAGCAGATCTTAGAGCAGGAGAATTTCCCTGTGGAAAATATAAAGCTTGAGCTTACGGAAAGGTGCAAGCTTTTGGATCAGGATACTCTTAGAAACGCCATGATATATTTTAAGGCTTCGGGTATGCAGACCGCTTTGGATGACTTTGGTACAGGGTATTCGGCGCTTAATCTCATGGCGGAGCTGCCTGTGGATCAGATAAAAATAGACCGGTCCTTTGTGGTTGGGATCGAGACGGATCTGCCAAAGCAAAGTCTCCTTCGAGCCATCACCGGCTGTGCCAGAGAGCTTGGGAAAAATGTATGCGTGGAGGGAATAGAGACCTCCCAGATGGCAGCGTTTATCAGGGCACATTTTCCCGTGACCAATTTTCAGGGATATTATTTTTCAAAGCCTCTGCCTATAGCGGATTTCATGGATTTTTACTACAGTCAAAGCCGCAGAAGGGAAGCGGAACAGGAGAGGGAGCATGTCATGAAGATCATGGGATGACCCCGGGATGGAGATATTATGAGCAGGATAGATGATTATCCAATAGAGCGTTTTTTTAATCTGGCGCTGGCACTTACGGGAGAGAAGGAGCTGGATGTCCTGTTTGACATGATACTTTGCGAGTCAATGGATCTGACGGGATGTGACGGTGGGACAGTCTATGTAAAGTCAGGGGATGTGCTGGAATTTGAGAGTCTGTATACCAGATCCAAAAATGTCCATATGTCCCGACTGCAGGGGGATATATCACTGCCGCCTGTGGCACTGAACCGGTCCTCGGTATGTGCCTGTGCAGCCATAGATAAGCAGCTTATCAATCTGCCCGATATATATGAATCAAAGGAGTATGATTTTTCCGGTGCGAAAAAATACGACTCCCTAAATGACTACCGCACCAGATCCATGCTGGTGATACCCATGATCGACGATACCGACAGCGTCATTGGGGTGCTTCAGCTTATCAATGCCAAGGATGAAAATGGAAATGTGATCCCATTCGATACTGAGTATGAAAGGATGATATCGGCAATGACCTCCCTGGCATCCATATCCCTTCATAACAGGATGCTGGCAAAGGAGGTCTTGGATATTTTGCACTCCTTTGTACGGGTCATGATCGACGCGGTGGATACCAGATCCCATTACAATGCAAATCATACCAAAAGTATGGTGGCTTATGGGGAGAAGTTTTTGGAGTACGCAAGGGATGTGGAGCCGGAGCTTTTTCCTGAAAAGGAATGGGATCCCCTTCTTATGAGCGTATGGCTTCACGATCTGGGAAAGCTGGTGATCCCTTTGGAGATCATGGACAAGGAATCCAGACTGGGAGACAGGCTTGATACGGTGATGCACCGTATAGAGGTGGCTGTTCTCTGCGAAAGGATAAGGGCATTAGAGGGAGATGAAAAAGCCTCTGACATGATCGAGGACTTGAATGAAGCCAGGGATTTTATTTTAGAGATCAATAAGGCGGGGTTTTTGCCTGATGAAAAGCTGGCTAAAATTCAGGAGATCGCCGGCATCAGATGCCTTACCTCAGAGGGTAAGAGTGTACCACTTTTGACGGAGGATGAGGTGGTGTCCCTTTCTGTGAGAAAGGGGACTTTGACAGATGAGGAAA
>CAMOZG010000017.1 GCA_946630825.1 uncultured Lachnospiraceae bacterium | reverse complement strand
TTGTATCTGGTGACAAGAGACTCGATACGCTCATAGGGATCCAGCAGGGTGGATATGGAGCAGTCATGGTTTAAAGTATCTATGATGTAAGCTATATACTTGCTCATATCACAGTTTACATAGTAATCCCTGGACAAAAGCTCCTGTGTCTGATAGGTGAGGTTTGTGGTGACTACCCTGTATATGAGTCCCTGTTCCACCGCCTCATCAAACTTCTCCAGACCATTGGTAAAGAGTCCGAAGGTGGCAACGCAGAATATCCTGTTGGCATTTCTCTTTTTAAGCTCGCTTGCCACATCTATCATACTCTCGCCGGAGGAGATCATGTCATCCACTATGATCACATCCTTGCCGTCCACGGAGGAGCCCAAAAACTCATGGGCTACTATGGGATTGCGGCCGTCCACTATCCGGGAGTAATCTCTCCTCTTGTAGAACATACCCATATCCACACCTAAAACCGAAGCCATATACACAGCTCTGTTGGTGCCTCCCTCATCAGGGGATATGATCATAAGATGGTCATTGTCGATCTTCAGATCGTGGGTATCATGCAAAATACCCTTTATAAACTGGTATGCAGGCTGAACCGTCTCAAATCCGTGAAGAGGAATGGCATTTTGCACCCTGGGATCATGGGCATCAAAGGTGATTATATTATCCACTCCCATGGCTGTAAGCTCCTGCAGAGCCACGGCGCAGTCCAAAGACTCTCTGGCACTTCTTCTGTGCTGTCTGCTCTCATACAAGAATGGCATGATGACGGTGATCCTGTGAGCCTTGCCTTCGATAGCTGCTATGATACGCTTCAGATCACAGAAGTGGTCATCCGGCGACATATGGTTCTCATTGCCGCATACCGTATAGGTGAGGCTGTAATTTGTAACATCAAGCATAATATATACGTCGAGCCCTCTGACGGATTGCTTTATGAGTCCCTTTGCCTCGCCGGTACCAAACCGGGGCACATCACAGTCCACTACAAAGGACTTGCTGCGGTATCTGGCTGGAACCACATGAAAGTGCTCGTCATAATTTCTCTCTTCTCTCCATTTGACCAGAAATTCATCAACCTCCTGGCCGATCCTTTCCACACTGTCCATGGGAATTATTCCAAGTGGTGCTACGGGTTTTCTGGTTGCCAGTGTTTCATCATTACGCGGCATAATAATACTCCTTCTTTTTGCCTGGATTATCCCATCTTTTTTTTCATCCTGATATCCTCTCCAAAGAGGTGGATGAAACGATAGTGCTCAACCAAACGCGAAAATATGCGCTCCGTATACTGCTCCTTGATCTGTGCCAAAGATAGATTGGTAGAGATTAGGGTGGAACGCTTTTTTAGTATCCGTTCATTTATGCACTGAAAAAAAGAGGGCTGGGTAAATGAGTTTGTAAACTCGGTTCCCAGATCATCTATAATCAAAAGGTCGCAGGAAAAGAGCTCGTCATAATCCCGTCTGGCCTCTGATGTCCGTTCAAAGGTACGCTTCTGGAAGATCTCAGTCAGGGTAAAAGCTGTCACATATACCACAGGTCTGCCCTGTGTCAAAAGCTTGTGGGCAATGCAGTGAGACAAAAATGTCTTGCCCACTCCCGGATCACCGTATATAAGAAAATTCTCTCCCACTTTTTGCCCCTCTGTAAATTCCCGGGCTTCTCTTAAAGCATCCAAAGCAGCATCATATGCGCTTATGCCGGATGCATCCTTTATTTCCCGAGAATAATACCCGGGATCAAAGCGGGAAAAATTTTCTTCTTTTAGGATGTCCCCCATATGGGAGCTTCCGTACAGTATATCTATCTCAGCCTGCCTAAGGCAGTGACACTTCTCACCGTCTATGTATCCGGTGTCCCGGCAGTCCGGGCAGTCATATATGGGCTCCAGATAATCCTTGGGATATCCGGCTGATCTTAAAAGTGCCGCCCTTTTTTCCTTAAGCTTTAAAAGCCTCCCGTGGAGATCATCCCCATGACCTGTACCAAGGAGTCTCTTTTTGAAAGAATCCATGGCAGCCGTGGCTTCTTCACTGTCTATGTCAGCCATGGCGGGCAGTCTGTCATAGACCTCCCGGCGTCTGTCATCTAAAAGTGCCGCATTATCCTGCCGCCGTCTGTCATATTCTCTCATGAGAATATCATATTCGTAGTTCGACAATCCCATGCTGCCACTATCTCCTGCCTGCCGCTAAAAGCCTGGCCTCCAGCGCTTCCATGTCCTCATAATCCCTTTCGGTGAAATTATGGAAGCTGTCCACAGTCTTAAGTCTGTGTCCTGCCGGCTGTCTCCTCTGGGTCTTTTGAGCCATTCTTCCTGCATAGGCTTTGTCATATCCTTCTATATCAGCTACTGTCCTGACACCATTTTCATACCAGTCGGTAATGATCTTGTCAGTGTAGCCAAAAGCTATCTTGCCTGTATTTAGGATGGTGCGGCTTATGGCTTCACTTACCACATCCACATCAGAATACATCCCCTCCCAGCGACGGATATAATCCATCTCCGCCGGAGTCAGATTCCTGCCGGATATACCAAAGCCGGTGCATACCGCATAGTACATCTGTGAATGTCTGGCTGTCTCCGCCTTGGCCTGATCCACTGTGGTGATACCTAAATCAGCCCAGGAAAGAGCTATTTTATTCATGTATGCCATACTGCCATGTCCCTTGTCAGCGCAATAGGTGATGAGATACTCCACCAGCTCTGCCGACATGCCAAGTCCGTCATACCAGAAAAGGATCTTGTCCACATCACTGCCTGACAGGGGATGACCGCTATAGGTCTCCGCTAAAAACACCAGCTCGGAAAATGCCTCATCATTATCATAATATGATATGTCATGGGGCACACCTATAGGTGCACTTGAAGCAGCTGTACCTGCCACATCCCGGGGCGCATCCTCAGATATACCCTCCGTGGCCTTTGAAATGGTAATGGGTCTCTCTGCCGACATGGGTGCGGTGGTGTCATAGCCCTGGGTAAAGGGATCCAGTACACAAATACCGGTAAGTCTGCCTGCGGCATCCCTCTCCTGCCGGATCATCCCCTGCTGCTCCCAGTAGTCAAAGGCTCTGGTAACATCCAAATCAGTGTGACCCAGCTTGGCGGCTATCTTTTGTACGGAAAAAGCCTCCCCCTCCTGCTCTAAGCATCTAAGCAGATATATATAAATTTTAACGTACTCACCCGTAGCACCTGCCATGTAGTTATCAATGAAGGCATTAGACACGCAGGTGACGGAAAGACCGCTCATTTTTAATGAGATATCAGCCATAAACTATCCTCTCATTCCCTCAAAAGTGATTGCATTATAGCACACAAAACTCCGGATGCAAAGCAATATTTTGCCCACAAAACCGCTTAAAACAAAGCCTCGGGGAATGTTAATAATGTTGATAAGTCCGGGCTGTCCAGTCTTTAAGCCAAAAAAGAATCCACAGGAAAATGGGGGCAGATTCCTCCCTTTCCTGTGGATAATGTTGATAACTGTTAATCAAGTATGGCTTCCCCAACTTTTACAACGTCTCCGGCACCTATAGTTATCAACAGGTCGCCGTTGACTAAATTTTTTTTCAGATAGTCCTCAATCTCCTCAAATGTTTCCATATAAATACAATCAGTGCCCAGTTTTTCTACCCTGATCCTGATATCATCAGAGCTGACACCGTATATATCATCCTCCCTGGCAGCGTAGATCTTTGCCATTATAACCAGATCCGCCGGAGCGAGGGCACGGGCGAATTCATCTAAAAATGCCTTTGTCCTGGTATAGGTGTGGGGCTGAAATACCACTACAAGCCTGTTGTGGGGGTAGTTGTTTGCCGTAGCCATGGTGGCAGCGATCTCTGTGGGATGGTGGGCATAGTCATCTATTACAGTGGCTCCGTTACAGCTTCCCTTGTATTCAAACCTGCGGCGGGTCCCACCAAACGCCTTAAGACCTCCGGCAATATGCTCCCAGTCTATCCCCATTTTACGGCATACCGCCACTGCCGCCAGGGAATTTCCTATATTGTGCTTTCCCGGCACGGAAAGCTCTATTTTCCCTACAGCCTCTCCCTTATGGATCACCGTAAAAGAGGCGCAGCCATGGTCATCAAAGCTTACATCTGCCGGATGATAATCATATTCATCAGCCATTCCAAAGGTGACTACCTCACAGGGCAGATCAGCGGTTATAAGTTCCCTTCCTTCTGTTTCTCCTCCTATGAAAAGCACACCGTCCTTTGCTGTGTTTTGGGCGAAACGGTGAAAGCTTTCCCTGATCTCATTTATATCCGCAAAAAAGTCCAGATGATCCTCCTCCACATTTAAGATCACGGAGTATCTGGGATAAAAATCGTGGTAGCTGTTGGTATATTCGCATGCCTCCGCCAGAAAAATGTCGGAGCCCCCCACCCGGATATTGCTCTTTATGGATTCAAGTATGCCTCCCACGGATATGGTGGGATCCTCATTTCCATGCAAAAGGATCTCGGCGATCATGGAGGTGGTGGTGGTCTTTCCATGGGTTCCTGCCACGGCTATTGACCTCATGTAGTGCTCCATCATCTGACCTAAAAGCCCCGATCTGACCAGCATGGGGATTCCCGCCTCTTCACATGCCTTGTACTCGGGATTATCCGGGTGAATGGCGGCAGTATATACCGCCAGATCTATATCCGGGGTTATATTTTTAGCGTCCTGGGGACAGTCTACCCTTACTCCCTTTGCCTCAAGCCTTGCGGTAATATCACTTGGAGTATTGTCTGAACCGGATATCTGAAATCCCCGGTCCAAAAGCACCTCTGCAAGTCCGCTCATGCTGATGCCGCCAATGCCTATAAAGTGAACGTGTATCGGTCTGTCATAGTCGATCTTGTACATCTCTTACCTCCCTGTCACAAAATCACCTATCCATATAGGTCAAGAATTCGTTGCCGTATGTCTCAAACAATTCTGTTGCATCTTTGATCCCCATTTTTTTATTCTCTCCCGTATCGGTATCATATAGTATTACATTATACATATCGTATCCCACTATGAGCATTGCAGAGTCCCTGCCCATACCGGCATAAACCGGCATGGATCTGCCCACATAGTACAAAGCCTCTGTAAGGCTGCACCCTGTTATATCCAGGATCATCTTGTCCTTCAATGTGCTCTTTAAGATGGAACCGGGAGTCTCCCCTGCAGACAAAAGCTCGTTGACCTGCACATTTTCACCTGCCATAACAAGCATGGCGGACAGGCATTTTGCCGCAGAATTGGCATCTGAATCAGTGCTACCCACAGTGATCCCCGTAATGGGTGATTTGGTGGAGGGTCTGCCTCTCTTCCAGATATAGTGGGACTCTCCGTCCACCACTATTCCCATCTGTTCGTCCGCTGCCTCGACTGCCGTCATCAGGTCACTTCCCGCATATATGATCCTCGATCCCACATATGAGAAGAAAATATTGCTGCTTTCTCCTGCGGATACGGAAATACTCTGATCCCTGTCCAGAAGCACCAGCATGGCGCGGGCAGATTTTGTCTTTGTGGATGCCAGAGATTCGATATCCGTCATGATGATCTGCGTACCGGTGCCGCAGGCATCATCCTCTGCCACCACCACCTCAACCTCTTTATTGGTCTCGCCGGAGGAATTTCTGATGGTGTCATCCCCCACTGCCACATAGCCGTCACCACTCTTTTTCACCCGGTGAAGGATCAGGGTGGTGCCGTCCTTTTCTGAGGAGGTCACATAGTAGCCGCTCTTTTTATATTTTTTCAAGACCTTGCCGTCTGCACGGTCACTTTGTTTTATCACCAGGTTGTTCATGGGATAGACCACATGACCCGTGCTGTCCGTGGATATGTCCTTTTCTTTTACTGTACCGTAGACAAAATCCTCATCTAAAAAATCCACCGGACGAAGGAGAGAGCCTGATTTGGCATTGATCTCATAGGATGTGCCCTCCTCCAGATCCATCATGTGAATGGTCTCTGATACATTTTCCTCTGTGATATAGGCAAAGTATCTGCTGCTCTTTGATGAGGCAAACTGTCCCTCCAAAAGTCCCCTGACTGCCTCGCGGCTTGTCATGGTATTCAGATCCACCTGAAGCAGGGTGTCATCCACCATGATATAAAATATATTTCCTGTGGACACGTAGAGGATATTTGAAAATCTGGCGGACAAAACCTGGTAGGAATCCGTGGAGGATATGAATATCTTTTCCCTGGCTCTGCCGGTGGCAGCATCATAGTGGAAAAGATCTATGCCGCACTCTCCCTCATGAATACCGCTGTTCATGTATCCGTACACGGCAAAATCCATGGTTCCGCTCTCATCAATATTCAGTATTCGGATGGCATGCTCGTCATATCCCAGCCGCCAGTCATCCATGTCATTTTGCCTGAAGTCGTAGATGCAGGTGATCACTCCGGTATTTTCATTGTATTCATATAGACCACCCGACTGGGCAAAAGCCACTATGGATCCTGTCTCGTTGGAAAGGTAGGAAAGCTCACCAAAATGGGGCCCCAGATTCAGTACATTGTCCTCTATCTTTATCCTCTCTTCACTGAGGATCTCCTCCATGGACCGGTCATAATCCAGCATGAATATTCTCTCGCTGCCATATCTGAGTTTAAAGTATTCCCTTACATTATAATAGTGGACATCATCCGTCTTGGACTTTAAGATGTATTTAAGCTCCACAGCACAGTAATCCGTGTTCACATCCTTGATCTCAGCCACCAGTTCATCATATATATCACCCTTAAAGCCCGACCATGCCGCCAGCTCCACGGGAGAGTGAATGGTTACGTGGGAGAGATCATCCTCTTCATAATCAGGATCCGGCTCCATGTATGTGGCAAGAAAGTCCGTCTTCCCTGCTCTTGCTTTTTTACTGAAGCGGACGGCAAAATCCACGCAGTCCCCGGCGTGATCATCCCCCTGCATCATGATCCTGGTGTAATATCTGACAGGGTTTTCATCTATATCAAGCTTTATCACCAGCAGATATTCCTCATCCTTTTCAATAAGGTTTTCAAGCTTGGGGGAGGCTTTGATATCATCACCCTTTCGATCAAGCTTTGTAAGCTGTGTCTCTGCTATTTTTCTGGTGGTATCCGTGCTTCTTATCTCATAGGATATGTCACCCACATCAGCACCGTAGGTATGGATGGTCATGTCGATCTGTCTGCTCTCATCCAGTGCCAGCACCGTATCCCTCATATAGCAGGCATCCATTTCCCTGACGTATCCAAAAAGCCTTGCCACACAGATGTCATTCTGGTTCACTGTGATCACCGGCAGGGTGGGCTTCGTCATGGCTGTAGCCGATTCACTTTCTTTAAAATTAAGAATGAAGCTGAAAAAGACAACGGCGACCAAAAATACTCCCGTTAGAAGAAGAATGCGCCCCTTTGTCTCCTTAGACATCTTTTTATCTCTGAATGTTAGCTCCAAAATATCTCCTTTATCAATTTCAGACTTTGTGGTATAACCGCCGCAGAGCGACGGTTATCTCGTAGCGTCGTCAAATCAATGTAAACATTGATTTTCCTCGTGCTTTCGTGGTATAATGCTAACCGCTAAATAAACACACCGTATTTTACCATATAAAAGAGATCAATGGAAGAATCTGGAAACACAAAAAAAAGCTCCCCAAAATCAAATCTTAAAGACAGAATGAACAAGTATGCACTGCTTTTGCATATTCCTCTGGCTCTTATAATGTGTTTTGTTTTGGAATGGCTGGCACGTCACAGCTTCAGGGAGGCAACACTTTTTGTGACAGAGCGCACGGGCGCCTATCTGTATAATTCCTACCTTATATACGTCGCATATCTTTTGGTATTTCTGTTCAGACGAAGGACCTTTGTCAGAATGGTCATATCCGGACTTTTCGTGACCCTGGGTATAGTAAACTCCGTTATCCTTTTAAACCGGGTCTCACCCTTTGGTTTTTCCGACATAGGTATGGTCGGGGATCTTTTGACCATGCAAAACACCAATTACTTTTCCTGGTCACAGTTTTTCTTATCCGCCTTTGCCATACTTTCCTACTGCGTATATCTTTTCATACTTTACAAAAAAGGCAAGCGCACAGAGCCCCTTTTACCTTTTTTGCCCAGAGCGGCTTTGGTGCTCGGTCTGTTCATATCCGTAGCACCCTTAACCTGGGTCTTACGGGATGCCGGGATACTCACTTCCTACTTCGGCAACTTAGCTCAAGGGTATTTTGACTACGGCTATATATACGGCTTTGCCACCAGCGCCATTGACCGGGGCATGACAAAGCCCATTGGCTACAGCGAAAAATACATATCCTCCATTCTGAAAAAAAACAGCGACACCCAGACCACCCTTGATACCCAAAATGCCCCCAATATCGTGGTGGTGCTTTTGGAATCCTACTTTGATGTGGACGAGGCTAATTTTATCGTATGCAGCGAAGATCCCATGCCCTACTTCCACTATCTGGAAAAAAATTATTCCACCGGTCACATGACAGCTCCGGTGGTGGGGGCAGGTACCTGCAACACGGAATTTGAGATCCTTACGGGCATGACCTGTCAGTTTTTCGGTCCCGGGGAATATCCCCAGAAAACAGTTTTTAAGGATATAGAAAGCTGTGAAAGTGCCGCCTCTGTGCTAAAGCCCTTAGGCTACTCCTCCTTAGCAGTCCACAACTATGGCGGGGATTTTTATTCCAGAAGAAATGCCTTCTCCAAAATGGGCTTTGACAGATTTATATGTGAGGAGACTTTGGATATCACAGACTATACTCCCATGGGTTCCTGGCCCACCGACGGCATACTGATCCAGCCCACCATAGATGCCATGGCACAGACCCCCGGTGCCGATTTTGTATACACCATCACCGTAGGCACACACGGGGACTACCCCACCTATCCTTTGGAAGAGGATCCTGACATAGGAGTTATAGCCAAGGGCAAGACCACCGCCCAGAGTTACCAGTGGCTCTACTATATCAACCGGCTTCACGATATGGACAACTGGATCAGGGATTATATAGAAGCTTTAAATTCCACAGGAGAGGATACTTTAGTGATCCTGTTCGGGGATCATCTCCCCACCATGGGACTCTATGAAAGAGAGGTTTCCACAAAGGACCTCTACAAGACAAAATATGTGACCTGGAACAATTTTGGAATGGAAAAAGAGGATGCAGATCTCTATGCCTATCAGCTTGTGGCTGAATACATGGACAGGCTGGGTATCCACGAAGGGAATTTCTTTAAGTATAACCAGACCCATACCAAAGATGGGGTGAGCGCCGGAAGCGACAGATATCTTCTGCCTTTAGGCGGTCTCCAGTACGATCTTTTGTACGGTGACAGATATCTCTATGGGGACAGCTTACCCTATCCCTCTACGGATATAAAAATGGGGCTTTATGATATTACCATTGACAGGACCTACAGATTTGCAGACAGCCTTTATATCTACGGTGACGGCTTCACCAGGTGGTCCAAGGTCTTTGTAAACGGTCAGAAGGTGGACACTAATTATAAAAGCGGACAGCTTCTTACCATATCGGAGGATGACATAAACGACGGCGACACCATATGGGTCTCCCATGTGGGAGATTCCTTTATGGATAACTCCTCCGCCGTTTATATGACCTCCAACTCCTTCATGGTCACACTTCCCGGGAACACGGTCATAGCCGGCGGAGAAGAAAGATGATCTTATTCGCCCCTTGCCATCCGGGTCACGGAATCCACACCCTTTGAAACTGCCGGTATAAGCAGCACTATTACGGTGATAATTCCCTCTACCAGTATGTATGCATAGTTATATAAAATAGGATATACTGCCGACAGGCTCTGAGGGAAGTTCTCCGGCATATAGTCCATCCAGAACATATATCCACCTATAGAATGGAAAAGTCCTCTAAGAATAATGGCACAAAGGTAACCAAGGATCAGACCGTTCTTTTTTTTGTAGAAAAATCCCGAAGCACCGAGAGCCGTAAAGGCAAAAAGATAGTCCATCCCAACCTGCATGGGAGAAAGCATATATCCGCCTCCGCCCTGTATGAACTGCAGGATGCTGTAGGCGAAGGCTGCGATAAAGCCCACTGCCGGTCCGTAAAAATATCCCACTATGGTCACAAAAAACATGGACAGTAAAGTAACCGAACCACCCCAGGGCATATCGACTATCTTTATAAAGGAAAGCAAAAATGCAAGGGCTATTGCCATGGCTGAAAAGGTAAGCTCCCTGGCGGTTATTTTAGCCTTTCTCCCTGCTATGGTTATCCCTGCAAAAAATACTGCCAGCATGATCACCACAGCCAGTGCATACCCGGCTCCGGTGAGAGCCCAGGCTTCGTCTTCGGCGACATAGTTAATAAACATAAAAAATACCTCCAAACATAAATTTGCCGGAGGTAGATCAAGCTTCCTTACGCCGATACTAATCGGATCAAGTAATAAGGGTTAGTGTTTCAGACACTTCTCAGCTTTCAAACAAAAAGCACCCCCAGCGGTTTATAAATTTGCCAAAGCAGATTATAAACTATTTTAGTTTTATCTGCAACTATTTAGTTCTGTGGGACTGTATATAGTCCATCTTTCTTCGTCTGGAGTCTATGATAAAGGCTCCACCTGCCAGAAACAGTGCAAAAGAAAATACGAATCTGGGATCTATGTCACCGTCTGCGGTCTTTGGTGTGGCATCCTTATTGTGTCCGCCGCTTCCCGAAGGACCACCGGAAGTGCTGCCGCCGGATGATCCACCGGAACTACCGGAACCACCTGCCTGGCCTCCACCCGAAGAACCACCGGATGATCCGCCTGAACCTGAGCTGCCGGAGTCCGATCTTCCGCCCCCTGAACCGCCGGAGCCTTCATCATCCTCATCCTCGTCTTCATCCTCTACCACTTCGTCACCCTCATCATCACTGTCATCAGAGGAAGAGCTGCCGCCGGAAGTATTGCCGCCGGAGCTGTTGTCAAGCTGGATGAAGCTGTAGCCGTAATTATCTGCGAAGTCCTCAGCCTTGCTGCCGCTGTAGCCATATATGGTCCGAAGAGAAGATCCTGAAAAGGCATCCCCTGAAATGGAAGTTACTTTTTTCCCTATGGTGATGCTGTCTATGGATGTACAATTTTTCAATGCTCCGCTGCCAATGGAGGTGCAGTTGGAGGACAGATCTATGGTAGCCTTGTTCTCCGGGCACCGGATCAGATTTGTGCCGTTGGCATTGTACAGGCATCCGTCATAAGAAGAATATGCGGAGTTACCGCCCGAAACGGAGATGGATGCCAGATTGGTACAGTTATCAAAGGCTCCCGAATCAATGGATGATACCCTGGAGGGAATTGATACTGACGAAAGTCCCGTACATCCGTAAAAAGCAGAAGATCCAATGGATGAAACGGATGATGGTATGGATATATTGCCCAAAGATGAGCAATTATAAAAAGTATTTGCAGGTATGGAAGTCAGATTCCCGCTTAGGGAAACGGAAGATAGTCCTGTACATCCGGAAAATACTCCTGTACCTATGGTAGTGACCGTATCCGGCATACTGACTGATGTGATATTAGTCTGGTTAGCAAAAACACCACTGTCTATGGTGGTGACTCCTGACGGTATATTGATGCCTCCCCCGTTACCATTGTAGGAGATAAGCTCAGTCCCGGCATCATTTAAGGTAAAACCCTCATCTGTGGTCTGGTTCGCTTCATTTGTACCGCCGGATATGACCCATACAGACAGGATCACCGCTATGGCTATAAGCACCCAGCCAACCCTGGTTCCTAACTTCATAGTAAATATCTACTCCAAAATAATCCGGCAGCTTTTTTTGCTCCGGAGACACAATATATTGTGTATTATATATCAAAACCGCCTGTAATGCAACAACTTATGCATCCATCAGGATATCCTTTTCGCCACCACAAAGAGTCTGCCGTCCTCGGTGTAGTTATTACAGGTGGAAAGAGTCAGCACCTTATCCGTCTCCTCCAGATCCACATCATGGGAAAAGATGGAAAGCTGGTTTACATTTGACACAAAAGCATCCCACTCAGCCCGGTTTTCTGCCTGGATAAAGTTATAGTATCTGTAGGAATTTTCATCCTGATATTCCACCCTTGACAGGCAGACAGCCACTATCTCATAGGTCCTGTGCTCATATATGGTATTGAAGCTTACTGTACGGTGGGAATTGAAATAATCCTGATCCAGATATGAATCCAGATTCCCAAACATAAGACCGGAATTCATATTGTGACCATAGATAATTGTATTGCTGTGTTCATTAACTATGTCGCTGCGGTAATCCACAAAGAGGGCTCCGTTGCTGTCATCCTCCCCCTCAAAGGAATGGTTCAGATAATACTCGTTATCATCCTCCTTTTGCACCACCGGATAATTAATGTCTGTTCCCGGTATGGACAGCCACCCCACCGTATCCGGGTTTTTGTCCACCAGCCCCTCATACTCCGGCAGAACCGTCAGACTGTCACGGTTTATGGTCTCGTTCCAGACAAAGGGGGATGTGGCATTTATGGAATAATTCATGGAGTCCTGACTGTCAGAGCTCTCCTCCGGCTGAAGAGTCTGGGTGCTTTCCGCACTCTGGGCATCCAAAGCCAGCTTGCTGTACTTTTGCGCCGTAAGCCTGTCCTCTAACTCATTGACTCCAAAATAGGAAAAAGCGCCTGCAGCCAGCACAATAAGACCAATTCCCAAAAGATGGGAGGGCTTTCCTTTTTTCTCGGCTTCATCCACCACCGCTTTATCCTCTAACAGATCTATATTCTGATCCGCTAAAATATCGGATATGTGGTCTGTAAACTGCTGTCCCACAGGGGATTTGAAGTGGATCTTTCCATCCCGGATCAGGTTATATATCCTGACTGCCACCTCAGGATCCCTGACATCCAGTTCCTTGTGGATGGCGCTGATCTTTTTTATATCCTCCTGGGCGTCCCTGTACTCGTGGAAGGTGTCAAATGTAAACTCACCTATTGTAAATTTGGTGACACCGTTTTCCGTGGTTCCCTTATTATCTATATGAAATTTATCATCTAAAGTAGTATCCATGCTCATCCTATCCGACATATTCTACTGCACAAAAATGACAGGGTACATCTTGTGTACCCTGTCAGATTATACCACCATATCTTGGAAAAATCCACCCTTACTTGGCTGTCACGCCTTTCTTTTTGGATGCCACGGAATAGGTTGTCTTGTTACCGGATTTTACGTATGACTTCACATAGTAGTAATACTTTTTGCCGCTGGTCCGGTTTTTGTTTATATAGGCTGTGGTATTGCTGCCGGTAATGGTCTTGACCCTGCTGTAGGCTCCGTTTTTGCTGGTGGAGCGGTATACCACATAGCCCGTCGCGTCTCTGTTTTTATTCCATGAAACCTTGATCTGACCCTTCTGGGGAGATGTAAGCTTCACGGTAGGAGTGCTGGGTCTGGTGGCTGCATTTGTCTCACCGGCAGTACCATAGTATTTGGTGTTTCCTACCATTACATAGCTTCTCACCTGTACAGTGTAGTCAGTTGCCTGGCTTAAGCTTGCCAAGGTGGCTGATGTCTCCGATACGGATACATCCACCTGACGCTGCCTGGTGCCCTCTTTGTAGATGATCTGGTATCCGTCCACATTGCTGGCAGGTGACCAGGATACATCCATCTTGGTCTTTGTCTTGCCGGAGGCGGAAACAGAGGTAACATCCGCAGGCTTTATGGTGAAGTATTCTGTAACGGATCCTGTGTAGTTGTTTTTACCCTTAATGGTCACACTGGCTGTGCCCGGATTTGTATTGTTGTTATAGGTCAGGGTGTAATCCGTGCTTTCCGCCAAAGTAGTATTGCCATAGCTTATGTTTATATCCGGTGTGATGGCACTTCCTGTATAGGTTTCCACCTCCACCTCGTCGATCTGGCAGCTTGATATGGCTCTGGGCACTATCTTGTAGGTCACAGTCCTTGTAACGGTTTTTTTCGCACCTTTCACGCTAGTGATTATAGGTATGGATATGGTAACCGTACCGGCTTTGATACAAGCCGTACCATCAGCACTGTTTCTGTAGGTCACACCTGATGCATCATAATAGGTGGTGGCGCTGGAGTTGGAGGTGATCTTGTTGCCATCACTGTCTTTCAGTATAAAGTCAGGCTTTATGGAGCTGCCTGTATAGAGATACTGGTTAGACAGAGTATAGGCATTTACATCTACCACTTCAAAGGAATCTCCGTCCAAGCCTATGCTAAATTCCACTGTCCTCTCGTTGACGTATACATTTCCGTCCACACCTGCAATCACAGCCACTCCCTTTGTGGCGGTGCTCCAGTCTCCATCCAAAGGAGTGGTGGAGTACACATAGTAGTCACCGGAGCCTGATGAGGATGAAGCCTGGGTAAGCTGTTTTCCCGCACAGGTCACCGTAAGGGTAGGATTTGAGATCTGTGACCCGGTGTAAAGCTGGGTCTTTGCCGTGGCTGTGGTATAGGTATCGTTGTTTAGGTCTGCAAAAATGTATACCGTAGCATATCTGGTGCCGGAGTAGTTATTTTTGCCGCTGATGGTCATGGTGTAGGTTCCGGCTGCTATGGGGGTGGCACTGAAGGATACAGTGTAGTCCTTATCCCTGGTCAGCCTGTTTCCTGTGACCGTATCATAAAGATCCAGCATACTCAAAAATTCACTGGACTTGTCTTTGCCGTCCCACTCTAAGTTGGCTCCCTCTATATCGGAGATATTTACATCCGCTATGTCCACGCCCTCTATATAGAACTTATCCGACCATATGGGATCTTCATCATCCATGCCCGCATAATTTCCGGTCAGGTGTACATATACTGTAGCAAGGGTTGAGAGGGTCTTTGTCCGGCCTGTGTTATTGTCATAGGTCAGGTAGTAATCACCTATACCGGTTTCTTCGTCATAGGGCTCTAATGTCACGCCTCTCTCGTTGTCTACGACCTCCACTCCCGGAGTCACTTCTCCACCATTGTACATGACGGAGTAATAGGTCTTTGTGCCTATGGTCTTTGTTCCGGTAAAGGTATCCGCATCGAGCTGGCAGGAAATATTGTAGGTAGTGGAGCCCTCTATGGGAACAATGGTGTAGGTCACAGGTTGGGAAACTTCTCCGTAATATCCGCCGGTACCTGTGATGGTTACTTTTTTGGTTCCCGCATTTACATAGTCGCTGTCAGGATAGGATACGTCATATCCGTTATCACCATATGATATATCACTTCCATCCAGGGTAACTTTGTAGCCTGTATCGGAAGCAGGGTACTGCTCGGATCCATTGTAGGTAAAGCTATCCTCCAAGACCTGAACCTCGGCGGTGCTTATGTCATCACCTATGGTAAAGTATCTGTATATGGGTACATCACTGCCATTAATTACAGTGGTGTAATTGGAATTGGTAAGTTCTCCGTTATCCGTGGCTGTGGATATCTCCACTAAGGCGCTGTCTGTTCCCACAGTATTGTTGGAATACCTCAAGGTATAGTCCCTGCCGGGCACAAGCTGTCTGGCATTGCTGTAGGAATTACCGTTTACCGTAACATCATCTCCGTCCGTGCCGCCATAGCTTATATCATATACCTCCACCTCAGGAGTCACCTGCTGTCTGTTCTTGTAGTCCTGAGGTTCAATATCTTTCACCACAAACTTTGTGTCATCATCCACCAGCTGCTTTCTGGTGATGGTATAGGAAAATCCGCTGTTGGAGCCTATGATGTTGTAATCCCCATTGGCATTTTGGGTGGCCACCGCACTTACTGTCAGTCCGTAGGTTCCGGCATTCTGCAGAGTCGGAACGTCGTTGGCAAAGGATATACTGTAATAATCTTTATTCAAAGCCTCCGTAGCTCCCGGAAGAGTCACGGAAAAGTTTTCCTTCACATCATTGGGATAGTATTCCTTTCCTGTGTAGGCTGACGTATTTCCGGATATCTCAAACTCACCGTCCGCCAGGTTGGCAGGCTCTATTTTGTCTGTAAACTCATAACTGGTTGCTGATGAGCCTGAATTGGAGATCACATAATTTCCGGTGCCTGCCGTCAAAGTTACGAAGATAGTATCCCCTACCTGCCATTTATTTTTCGTAGTGTCTGTGGATTTGGAATATATGTTTTCGTCTTTCAGCACGTAGTCACTGCCTGCCTTAAGGGTATAATTAATACCGCTGTCATGTACCTTTATCCCGGACTTCACCGCCTCAAGGAGGCTGCCTCCGGTATAGGTCACATCGTCCATATTGACTGTGATATAGCTTCCGTTTAACTCCCTTGGCAAGATGGTAAAGGTCTCGCTCTTGGTGCCGGAATAGTTCCCGGTGCCGGTAATGGTAACGGTAGCCGTACCTACTTTGGTATTGTTCTTATAGCTTACAGTGTAGTCTCTGTTTCTGGTAAGGATCTCCGGGTCTCCGCCACCGGTCACACTCTGAGATACCACAGTATCAGGTTCTATTGCATTACCCGTATATTCAAAAGTATAGCCACTCAGCTCCAGCCTGTATCCATCTATGGGAATACCTACTATCTCATAGGTGGCTGTGGTACTGTTAAATGCGGTATTATTATTACCGGGCTCTATACTTATAGTCTTGACGCCCACATTGGTGCTCTCTGTGGGCATGGTCACCTTGTAATCTTCCGAGAAGGTCAGATCCTTGGTCACTGCAGAGCCTATTTTGATCTGTACATTGCTGACGGAAGCCCTTTGCTCATGTCCATTGTAGGTAAACTGGCTTTGATCCAAAGTCACTACTGCATTGCTCAGATCATACTTGATGTAAAAGTCCAAAGAGAAAGCGTCCGCACCCACTGCTCCCTCTCCCGTCTGTCCGTTTCCAAGCTGGAAAGCGGAGGACTTGGCAGTAAATGTGGCAGTGGTTTTTCCTACATCTTTCTGATTGGTGTTGTAGGATATGGTATAATCTATACCTTCTGTCAATTGTTTTGTCTTATTATAGTATATAGTCACTTTGGAAAGATCTACCTCGCTTCCCGTATAGGCATGATCTTCAGTAAAGCCGGCTATGGTAATGGTACTATTTGATGCATCAGCCGGATCATAGGTAAAGCGCGCCACCGGCTGAACCTCATAGGTTCGTGTGCTTGCATATACGTACTTCGGAGTAGATGCCCCGGTGATGGTTATCTTACCTGATTTTGTAGTGGATGGTACCGTAAGGTTCGATACTGCCACCACATAATCATTACCGTAAACAAGCGGCGAACTGTGTTCTGCATCATATCCCGGATAGACGTCGGTACTCACAAGGACTTTATTTTCCCTTGCCTCCTCCGGATTAGCCGTGGTGTCTTTAGCATAAAACGGAACCAGCTTGGTCTGATAAAAAGGCACAGTACAGGCACTGTCCATGTACAGACTGCTACAATCGGTACCTATGTACAGTTTTTCGGTCATATCCGTGTTGACGGTATCAACATGTTTAAATTCGAAGAGATCCTTATTTGAAAGATCTGCATAGATATACCAGGTCACTTCAGTGCTTCCGGTATAGTTGCCTTGACCGGTAGCCCGAAGCTTATATATGCCGGGATAGGTCCTTTTATATCCAGTATCAAAGGTATTTTTATCAGAATAGGTCTCGGTTGTATCGGGAACACTGATAGTATAGTCCGTCCCCAAAGTGTATCCGTCCTTAAAGCTTACAGGAACTGCATTTCCCTGGATGGCGCTGCCGGTATAGGCTGTTCTGCCATCACCGCTTATGGCAATGATGTCAGATGGCAGAGCTGCCTGACCTATATAAAAATATACAGTCATGACAGTAGTTCCATCACTGAAGCTCCCCTTAATACTACCTGTAAGGGAGATGTTGGCGGTGGCGGTTCCTGCATTTTTATTATTAACATAGGTCACCTCATAATCACTGTCTCTCTCTAGAGTCCTGCCTCCCAGCTCTAAGGTGATCTCACTTCCTATGGGATCGATTTCGCTGCCGTTATAGATGTATGTGGAAGCCACTCCAAGAGCAGATTCTCCTTCTGTAGCACCCAAAAGCACCCCATCATAAGTGTCATTACTTACCACAGAATACTTCGCACTTTTGCTGCCCTTCTTATAGGTAATATCATTGATGCTGGCTTGTTTTACAGCATACACCTTTATTATGCTTCCGGAGAAATTTACACTGTCAGAGAAGTCAAGCGTTGCATTAACATTACCATTTGTACAGTCAGTCTGCTCTGTATTCCCGGATGTCATGGTATAGTCGCTGCCCAGTGTCAGAGTCTGCCTGCCCACAGCGTCTCCGCTGCCAACCAGATCCACACATACCCCCAGCGCGTTTACATTATACACAAGCTGCGGAATGGTATTATGCGCCTCTCCCGTATAGGTATAAGTAATAATATTTCCGTTATTGTCATAATCTGCCACATCCGTGCCTTCATTAGGATTGACTATATAATAGAGCGCCTCTTTATAATCGCTAATTCCCATATAGGCATTGTCAATTTCATTTGTAACATCTACTTTTTTTATGGTATAGGTCACCTTTACTGTGCCATAATATCCCGTCGAGCCACTGTTTGTAGGTGTGAGGGTAGCCGTCACCACTGAACCCGCTGAAAATCCATCTCCGGAATCCGCATTATGGTTTATGTCATACGCTACATTCGTGCCACCTGAAGTCTTAAGATTGATATGAGGTCTGGCACTGTGAGTGATATAAGGAACAGTTGCAGTCCAAAGGGTCTTATCCGTAGTATCCTGTGATAATCCGGTGACCGAGAATCCTGTCTTTCCATTAAATGACACCTCAAGATCCTCTACTGAAGTTCCAATAGTAAAGCTGTACTCCTTAGTCCCGGTATAGTTGCCTATGCCGGTTATGACAGCGGTGTACTCCCCCGCCACTGATGGAAAGTCTGATGAATTATATCTGTTTCCATCATTGGTTCCGGTGTATACTACCTCGTAGTCCTTATTTTTATTAAGGGTATTTCCATTATATTTTATTGTTAGGTCCTTATCAGCAATGGTAACTGTAGCACTACTTATGTCCATGCCGGTTATAACAAAATATAGCTTCGCAGTAATACCTGCATAATTATTAATACCGGTAACAGTCACATACGGCGGATCTACAGGTGTGGTATTGATCTCTGTTTTATCGGTGGCACTTCCATCATAGGAAACCTTATAATCTCCCGTGGCTCCACCATCATCACTCTTTGTAAGTTTTTTTGTACCGCTCTTTACTGTAACTTTAGGCCTTATCTGTGAGCCTGTATAAGATGCTCTGTACACACTGTTCCAGTCTCCGGGAAGGGACTGGATGCTCTCTGAAGGAGACAGGGTTCCGTAATTATAGCCCTCCAGGTAGAAAGTCATATTACCCTCAGAGGGTTTTATGGTAAATGTGCCTGTCAGCTCACCTGTCAGGTTACCGCTTCCTGTGGCTGTCACAGTACCTTCTCCGGCATTGACATTGGCTCCCCAGGACAGGGCATAGTACACAGAGGAAAGCTCCGTGGAATTTTCATCAAGCACCAGCTTTACATTTCCCCCTGTAGGTTTTTTCTGAGTTCCGTCATAGATATAGTCGCCGGTAATACTCATGGTAACCCCGGAGCCGATATCTAATGGCGTGATCTCATAATCCCCTAGGTTGTCTTTAGTGCCCTTGTAGTTTCCGGTGCCCGTCAGGGTCATTTCGGAATAAGTGCCCACATCAGTATATCCGTCCTCATACAGATCACCATAATCTACGGTGTAGTCAGTACCGGCTTCTAAGGTTATGGTATTATTTACAGTCAGTGTGCCACCCGGCTTCTGGGGCTTTCCCGTATAGGTGCCGGTGGAGGAGGTGAACTGGAATTGGAATTCATCATCAGCTATGGAGCGCTGGGCGATCTTAAAATAGACCTCCATGCTCTGTCCCGCATACTGGTCCAAGCCGGATATGGTAAAGGTGGCTTTCCCCGCGGTATTATTCTTGTTGGCCGCAGCCATCACATTATTTGTAGCCTCTCCTTTAAAATAACCATTAACATCATCACCTATGATCTTTGTGCCATCGGCAAAGTTGATCTGTGTAATGGTGGGGGTAATGGCACTGCCTGTGTATACCGGCTGGGTACTTGCAGTATCTCCGGCAGATACAGTTGATGAACCGGATGAACCAAACTTGATCACAGCCGAGGAAATGGTTCCCACTATGGTGTATTTGGGTGTATTGACTGTCCCGGAATAATTGCCCTTTCCCGTAAGGACAGCCACTGCATTTGATGTGGCATTTACAGCTGTGCCTGAAAGGGTATAGTCATCCTCTGTCAGGGTCACCGGGGTGGAACCAATAGTTCCGGTCACGGAATTGATCACCGGCAGCACCACGCTTCCGGTATAGGGATAGGAGGTGGGTGACAGTTTGATAACAGGAGTTATGGATGACAGGGTAACAGGGGTGATCCTCAGACTGTTTGTCACCTCATAGCTGCCTGTATAGCTTCCGGTTCCGCTTATCAGAATGGTATAGGTGTCCGCATCTATAATGCTATCCACCACATTCCCGGAGGAATCCAGATATGTCTGGGTATATGAGTTCTCCGGAAGGATGTTAGCAATACTCTTGCTTTCGTTTTCTCCCTTTTTAACTGCCTTTATGGTGACGTCATGAGCTGCAGCTGTGTATGAAGAAGTAGTGCTTTCATCTGTAAAGCATGCCGTAAACTCAGCTTCGTCAAGGTAAGAGGCTATGTCTATACCTGTATCCGAACCGCCCCCTGCACTGGTCTGGGTCACTGTAGTGGTGGTGCCCAATGTAAAATTAGTGCCCATGGCCTTAAGGACAATGGTGTACTGCACCTTATTCCCCACCAGCTCAGGAGTCACAGAACTAACCTTGTAGTCCTTACCCAGCCTGAAGGGGACACTGTCATTTCCATTTATGGATATGGCGTTAAAGGATGATGCGGTTACCTTGTTGTTGTTGATGCTAAAAGGCGCGTCTTTAACCGCTTCCTGGATGATATCATGGTAAATATCAATGTCCACAGGATTAATGGTAAAGTCTATGGACTCTGTATAGCCGGCCAATTCCCCTTTGCCCGTAAGGGTGGCTGTGGCTGTACCAGCATATATGTTGTTGGTGTATTCTATACCGCAGTTAGCCACATCTCCTCCGGAAAGCGTAAACCCAGGCTCCCGGGTAGTTCCATTGAAATCAAAAGACGTGTCGGTAAGCTCACCATCCACCACAGTTACATCAGCTTCCTTATATACATCTTCTCCTGCATATACTTTTACTTTAGCAGAAACTGGAGCATAGTCATTTTTCAGTAATTCCA
>CAMOZG010000016.1 GCA_946630825.1 uncultured Lachnospiraceae bacterium | reverse complement strand
ATATAATAGCCTGCCTCACTTCAGAACTTCCGTGGCAGGTGTTGTACTGTGCCATTGAACAGGGACAGGTCAATATAGCCCGGGACGGAAATGTATTTTTGTCCTATGCCATTGACTTAAGCAAAGTCGACGAATCCATCACTGAGCGGGACTGCGTCAAACTCTGTACCAATGACCTGATGTCCATGATACAGCAGAATGACTCCAAGGCTAAGTGGGATCTTAAGGATCTGATCCTGAAAAAACAGGAGAGGGCTTCCTATTCCACTTTTACAGAGCTTTACCGTGATGTGGATCTGGTTTCCGGCAGACATGGAAAAAGAGGGCTGTTAAAGCGCATAGGCATATGGTTCGAGGATCACCGCGACAGGATGTTTCGGATCTTTCTTACCATCTGTATCATACTTTTGATATTCACTCTTATCACGTTTTTGACCAATGCCATATTTGGAGATGTTCCCTGGCTTCGGCTTTTCATCAGAAGCTTTGATCGCATTGGACTGGAGTCACTGGTCAGATAAATTTGTTTTAAGGAGATATGATGAGGCACATTAAACGCATTAAACGTATTACATGGATATTATGCGCAGTGTGGGTGGTGTTTGTAATAGGGTACAATGGCTTTGCCAATTTCAGGGCTTCGGGCAGTGCCACTTACACCGTTGACAGTGACAGTATATCTTTTTTAGGTGATACCTTTGTAAGTGACAATAGCAGCGGCTTTGGAACCATTTACAAAATGACATCCGACGGTGTGGTGGACAAGGTATTTGTTAACCACAGACGTAATTACATAGCGGGCTGGGATATCCTAAAGCTCTGCACCGACAATACAGACGGTCAGGTGGGAGGTTCCTTTTATGCTCTCATGAGCGGCGGCGAGACCTCTGAGGGCTATGTCCCATATCGGCTGGTTTCTTTTACCACAGATGTGATCATTGAGGCGATCTCACCCAAATTTTATCTTCATACGGGACTTACGCCAACAGGTCTTACCTATGAGGACGGTATACTTTATATCACTGGTATCTCATCCACCAGACAGGATGTGTATATCTACAGATATGAAGAGTATGACATGATCCGCATAGAGGGCATGAAGAGTGAGGAGCGCCAGAAGCTTACTGAGGTGGCAACCGAGCTTAATGAAAGCAGCACAGAGCGTAACCCCAGCGGACTTTTGTATGCAGATGCCGAGTATTCCGGTGGAAACCTCTATGCCAGAGTGGATGACCAGGCTGCTGATGAATACTTTGCTGAGGACACTGAGGTTAAAGCCAGGTTTGACAATCGTACCGAGCCTCTGTTTCTGCGACTTAAGGCAAGAGGTGTATCCTTTGTGGATATCATAGCCTACTGTCTGGTGGGATGCGCCATTATTATCGTTATATCCCTGCTTTTGGATCACCGTAAAAAGCTTACATATATGCTGGTGATCACAGAGAGCTTTATCGTGGTTGCATCTGTCTGTATTCTGGCTCTTTCCACAGTGGAAAACCATGGCACGGCAGTCCGCGAGTTTGTCAGAAATGAGATATATACCCTGTCTCTATTAGGGGACAATGCCCCTGCCGACATAGGTTCGGACAGCTTCTATACCTCCACGGCTTTCACCACCTTCTATGGAAATATGAATGCCATAGTCGACAGGTCTGATGACATGGCGGAGATCAAGGAGATAGCAGTGGTGGATCCTGCCTCGGGCTCCATAATCATGAGCACCCGTGGTCACGGAGGCGGCACAGTAAGCTATGTATTTGGAGAGACAGCCAGATCCCTTATGACCAGTGGTGATACCTCCGGTGCGGCAGAGTGCATGATGGGAGGCGCAAAGCATCATCTTATTGCCGTTACCATGAACGGTGCACCCCAGTATAAGCTTTTATGTGTGGCGCAGCTTCTGACTCCCGCAGCCTATATCAGGACCTTTGAGCCCACTCTTTTAGTTGTGATCTTTTTGTTGTTTGTTTTGGCATCTGCCGGAGCAATAGCTATCATATTAGTAGAGTCAAATGCCCTTTCAAGGATCGGCAATGCCTTAGAGCGGCTTGGTGCAGGGGATGAAAATATTGAGATCCCCGAGGTAGTCATGGGTTACGATATCAGACGTATGTGGTCCGGTATCAATGAGATCCAGAAGAACCTTAAGCGTGCCAGCCGTGAAAAGTTCATGACCTATGAGGCATACTTCAGATTCGCCCCCAAAAAGATTGAAAAGATCTTGGGCAGGGATATCATAACAGAGGTATCTGTAGGAGATACCAAAAAGATCCAGGGTACTGTGGCTATCGTAAAGGCCGACACCTCCAGACACGCCCTTTTGGACGAGAGCAACTTAAACGGCAGAAACGGATTGTTCTCCTTAGCTGAAAAGTATGGAAATTCCACAGGAGGTATATTTATCTCCGCCGAGCAGAATCTTTCAATTATGAGAGTCCTCTTTTTGGAGGGCAATAAGGACAGTATCCGCTTCGGTACGGATTTCTCCAGGGAAGCTGCGGCTGATCCCAAGATACCGGAGCCTACCATAATTTTGCACTATGATTCCTATATCTACGGAGTGGCAGGTACCGTGGCTCAGTCCTTTACCTTCCTTTCTTCCGAGGATATCACTACATTGGAATTATATGCAGGATGGTTAGGAAGCTTAGGCGTTTCCATGGTGGTTACCGAGCCTGTGAGAAACCGTGAGAGCGGTGCATGGGATTTCAGGTATATAGGATTTATCATTCCAAATCAAAATGATCGCAGCAGACGTATAAACTTCTATGAAGTTTTAGACGCATCTGACGGTGTGGTCCGCAGAGGAAAGAAAAAGACCATGGCGGACTTCAAAAAGGCTTTGGAACTCTTCTATGAAAAGGACTTCTACTTTGCGAGAAATGCCTTTACCGACATCATTAGAGAGGTTCCCTCAGACCAGATATCCAAGTGGTATCTCTTTGAGTGTGAGAGGCTCTTAAATGAGCAGGCTTCACCGGATTTTGTGGGAGAGCTGCATTTTGACTGATAACTTTTTCAGATGATGATTTTTGCATGGAGTAGATTTGTATGAATTTATTTGAAATTCTGATAAACACCCTGCGAATGAGGGTAATACCCTTAGTCACCAGGTTAAGCCTTATCTTAAACCCCCGGTTCATACTTACCAGGGTCACAGAGCTTATCCGTACCCTTATACGGACAGTATTAAACATACGTCCCAGGGACAAGGATGACTATTATCCCATAGGAGGCTGGCTGGTTGCCAAGCGACTGGCATATGCCGTGGTCATAATTGTGGGTATTTTATGTACCATATATATTATCAGCCAAAAGGACGCCCTTTTCCCGGGCTCCGAGGAATCTCATATCAAGACCTATGACTATAATTCCATTCTTTTAAAATTTGCCAAGGGCAAGGTGCGCATCAAGGGCAAATCCGGATGGGTCGCCTATGAGGGAGAAGTTTCCGACGCGGCCTGCAACGGAGCCGGCACCCTTAGAAACCCTGAAGGAGTGGTTGTATATGAGGGCAATTTCAAGTCCAGCATGTACGAGGATCAGGGTACCCAGTACTATGAGAATGGTATTTTGGAGTATGTGGGTAACTTCCACGAAAACCAGTACAACGGAGAGGGCAGACTTTACAGAGAGACCGGAAGCCTGGAGTATGACGGTGAATTTGCCCGTAATCTTAAGGACGGCAACGGTATCCTCTACAATACCGGAGGAGAAGAGATATACCGGGGACAGTTTTCCTTTGACAAGATCCTTTACTCATACCTTTTAGGAAAAAGCTCCACCGAGATGGCCACCATCTACAACGGAGAAAGAAAGCTCTATGAGTTGGGTGATGAGAGAGTCAGGGTCATGGATGATATAGGTGTCATGACAGAGGAGATCGTAAATTCCTCCTCCGTAGACTCTGCGGCAAAAGTCAGCGCAGTATTTGTGGTTGATTCCGCTATCAGGATCGGTTCCCATGATTATACCACCTTTGATGGTATACAGCAGGCTCTCGGCGAGCCCACCTACGTGGGTGATTCCTATGCCACCCTGCCGGAGCTTTTGATCATCAATAAGCTGAATGAAAGTTCTGATCTGCCTGTAATAAGCGGTCCTGGCGAGATCATTGAGAACGAGGTCTTTGACGAGTACGTGGAGATCGAGAACTACGATACAGACTATCTGGTGTATCTCCATTCCTACGAAAAAGACGGACTGGTATACAACTTTGTATCTGCCCCCAACGACACCGGCTTTGCATTTTACTACATACTTGAGCGTAACGGCGGGGATGATTCCAACTAGTGATGCTTAATTCAAAGAGTTATTGAAATGCATCACTGGCGTTGGTTTACGTTTATAGACAAACAAAGGTGGCGCAACTAATAGTTGCGCTCACTTTGGTATTGTACTAATAGTAATGGATGGATCTAAGATGAAAGAAAAGAAAAAAGGGATCAGTATAAGCGGTATGCTCATCATTGCAGGTGTACTGATTATAGCTGTCATAGCAGGAGTATTGATCCATAATCAGATGAGTAAAAAAGAAAAAGAAGAGGAAGCCTCCCAGAGTGCAGAGGGTACAGAGGGCGAAGAGCTTACCCCGGAGGAGCTTGCCATCATCATTCCCTATGGGGACACCGAGGACGATTTTGATTTTTCCGGTGAATACAAAGAGATGACATCAGACAGGGGCACCATCACTATGCAAAAGGATGGTGAGACCTACGCTGTAAATATCAAGATAAACATAGGTGATACCATTATTACCACCTGGACCATGTCAGCAAAATACGACAAAAACCGCAAGACCCTCAGATACACCGACTGCAAAAGGACGGACTATGTGGGTGATGAAAGCTCTGCCACGGTAGAGTACACCGACGGCACGGGTTATCTGTATATTGCAGAGGAAAAGCTTTTCTGGATGGACGAAAAAGAAGATTCAGGTGCCGGGCTTTTGTTTGAAAAAGCAAAGTAAAGCACAATACATGAGGACCCTTATATAATGAAAAAAAAGAAGAAGAAGAAAAATATCGGAAGAACACTTACCATAATAGGTGTTGTGCTTTTAGTGATCATAGTGGTGATACTTGTGATCAATCATATCATGGGGGACAGATCCCCTGTCAGGCTCATCCAGAATAATCTTAATATCGAGCAGCCTGCGGCTGAGGATGGCTTTGTCTACGGTGATCCTGATTCAGACAGCTTTGATTTTACAGGAGACTACTTCGATACCGCTACAAATAACGCTACCATGACCATAAGCAGGGATGGCAGGGCATATGTTATCAGTCTCACCTATTCCGAGGGAAGCGACTCCCTTTGCGTCTGGAATATGATAGGAGCCTACGATAAAAATTCCAAGGCAATTATATACCGTGAATGTGTAAGAACCGACTATACCATAGAAGAGACCACCGCAGAAGGAGAGACTTCCACCACAGAAGCGACGGCTACAGAAGAGACTTCTTCCGGTGTTACTTCCAGCGATAAAAAAGAAGTATATTCGGATGGAACCGGAAAGATATACCTAAAGGACGGGAATCTCCTTTGGGCGGATGACAAGGAGGATATGGGATCCGGCCTTATGTTTATGCCTGTTGAAGAGGGAGAAGCGGCAGAAACCGAAGAAACAGAATGATAAAATTTTGGGGTTTGTTGCACAGTTGTTGCATATTCGGTGTTAAAATAGAAGCTGATATTTGATGTCTTTGCTTTTTATGGGTGATTACAGCTATGAAAAATGAGAATAAAAAGAGAAAAAGAATAATGACTGCCCACCGGGTCATTGCGCTTGTGCTGGTATTTTGTATGCTTATTCCCAGCAGGGCATATGCCATAGACTCCCTTATCGGCTACGGCGTGGACGAGGGGATGGATGCCATAAAAGACTGGCTTAACGGTGATGAGCAGGACAATACCGTAAAGAGTAATTATGCCGGGGAATATGCTACCGAAGCCGAAAAGCTGAAAAAACGTCTCTCTGAGGGAGCCATAGAAGGTCAGAAAAAGAGGATCCGTCTTTCCCAGGCAAAGACCCTTGGTGTAGCCATGAATGATAAGATAGAAGAAGTGGATCTGCAGATCGACGCCAAGGTAGGAAAGATGCAGTCCGCTGTCAGATCTCTTCGTGAACGTGAAAAGAGCATGCAGACCATCCGCTGGTCTCCCCTCTTTAATTTCAAGTTCCCTACAAAGCCCAATGAGGCAGAGGCATTTGAATTTGCCTTTAAGCCCACCCAGCTTCAAAATGAGATCACAAAACTTAAACACAAGATAACAGAGCTCACCTTAGATACCTACGAAAAGGTTTCCAACTGCTATGTTAAGATTATCACTGCAAATCAGGAAGTGGAGGTGCTTGAGGACCGCTACAAAAAGCTTAATCGGGCAGTGGAAAGACTGGAGGTAAAGCTTAAGGATGGTACCGGCACTTTAGAGCTGGCTGAATCCGGTGTTGACGTGGAAGAGACAGATGCTGAGGGCAATAAAATGGTTGTATCTCCCCGTGTCTTAAAGGCAAGGGTAAAGGCTGCCCAGGAGAGATATGACGTGGCAGTACAAAGACGTGATAACTGCCTCACAAAGCTTACAAATGCCCGTACCGAACTTGAAGAGCAGAAATTTAAGCTGTCAAATATGATAGGCTTTGATGTTACAAAGCGCTTTACCTTTGAGGATGCCTTTGTTACCGCCAGCCTTAATCGTGACAATATAGAATATTTGTATGAGGTTGCCAAAGAGGATGATGCTACTGTATATGAGGCCCAGATGACTTATGATGAGGCGCTTCTGACCCTCAATACAAATTACAGTCTGATGAAAAAGCAGTATGCCAACTACATCTCAATGATAGAGCCCTATATCCAGATGTCATTGGATGGCTCCAAGGTGCCCAAAAAGGCATTTAAAAAGGACTATGATGATTTCCTTAAGGCAATTGATGAGCCCTGGAAGGGCAGCTACAAGATCTGGTTTATCAAGATCCCCAAGGAATGGCTTAAGGGTGAGATAGACGGTATCCGCTTTATTCAGGATGATCCTTATGTCCTTTATACCGCATGCCTGGAGTTTGAGGCTGCAAACAAGGAACTTAAAAACGCAAAAAGCGAACTTAAAAATACAATTTATGAGACCTATGGTCAGTATGCCCAGACCAGAAAGGCATATCTCAATGCCAACCAGGCTTATATCAAGGCAGAAAAGATGCTGGGTATTTCCGAGGTCAGGTATCTTTTGGGAGATCTGACTCAGGAGGAATTTGAAAATGAAGAGGCTCAGTACGAGGATCTGAAGGATGAGGCAGAGGAATCTCTTTCAGAGTTTTCCCAGACTTTGTATTCCTTTGACCGCACCACCTGCGGTGCTTTATCCAAGTTTTTGGAAGGTGCTGCTGCCGAAGGTGCAGGCAGTGAAGCCATATCCCTGACACCGGTTATCCGCAGGGGTGCCATATATACCATCAGACCCATAATCGATTCTGAGGAGTTTTTGCTTTCCATTGATATTCCTGATGATTTCTACGCTGAGACAGGAATAACGATAACTGACTTTGAACTCTGGTGTGATGACCAGCAGATAGGCAAGCGTACACCGGTGGGAGAAAACCTGCGGCACTTGATGCTGTCAGTCAGAAATCTGGCAGAGTGTTATATCAAACTTTACAACGGTACTACCTTTGTGGACGAGTGCCTTATAGAACCCACTGTTTTCAGCGGACCTTTGAATATCAAGATAGGCTATGAGGACAATGTAAATGCCCACACCATAGGAAGGTATACCACCGGTGACGATCTCGCCACAGACATGCTGCAGCTTACTCTTAATCTGGATCAGGAGCAGGTCAGGCTGGAGTATGAGAGCGGAGCGGATGCAGCTTTCTACAGACTCTGTGTGGCACAGGATACCTACATCCTTTCTGATCGGATGATACCCGTGGATCAGACCTTTACCTATCTTTCGGTGCTGAAGAGCGATCTCGCCAATGTCTTTATCGAGCTTTTTGATGCTGACGGCACAAAGATAGGTGACGCCAGATTCGATACCAAGACGAAGGAGATCTACAATGATATAGATGAGGAGCAGGCCGCGGAGATAGCTGCCAAAAAACGTAAGGAAGCTGAGGAACTGGCTGAGAAACTCGAAGAAGAAGAGCGTCTGGCTGCCATTCAGCAGGAGAGGGATGATGCGGCTGCAGTGCTTAGAGCACTGGGAATAACCGTCAGTGACAAATCCATAACCTACGCATTGGAGCATCTCAATGAGCTTGGCTATGCTTTGGATCTTAAGGCAGCTTCTGCGGATCTTAAGGCTGAGCATGACAATGCGGTTAAAAACTATGAGGCAATAAAGGACGATCCCTCTGTAAGTGAAAAGGATAAAGCTGCGGCTGCAGACCGTGTAAGGATCACAAGTCTGATGCCCGGAATATATGATAAGACCCAGGATGAGGGAGTAAAGAATACCTTAAAGGAACTTGAAAACTATTCAGGCAGGTATAAGCAGCAGCTTTTAGCAGAGTATATGGTGGAATTCAGGGCAACCTTTGACGAAACATCCACCAATGCCCGTAAGGAAAGTGCTGACAAGAGAATGAAGGAAATAGAACAGATCTGCTCCGACAGTGGATTTGAATCTCCTACCTTCATAAAGGATGATTATGCCACCTTTAAGAAAAACTTAGATAAGATCAATTCCTTTGATTATGATGCATTCTTTGATGAAAAGAAGTATAAGGAATTTGCTCCTGCAAGTGAGATCACAGAGGATATCAGTCTTAAATTTGAAGAGTCGGGATTTGGTAACTCCTACATGAAGGAACTCCACGCAGCTCAGTTTAAGACTGTTGACATAATGAATACAAAGCTCTCTGAGATCGACACCTTTATGGATTTTGCAATGAAGGATGAGGACGTAGATGTAAAGAAAGAGGAAGTCAAGGGAGCGGATGTACTTAAAGCAAGAGATGAGATCGTAGTTATGTCCAAGCATCTGGCTACCTATCAGGAGAACTTTGTACGCTTAGGCGCCGGCACAAGAGACAAGGCATATCAGTGCAGGGACAAGATCGACGAGATGAAGTTTACTGTGGACAGACAGCTCAAAAAGCGAATAGACAAGTACAATGGTCTCATGAAGACCAATTATGACAACATGAAAGAACCTACGGATCTGAAGTCGAAGGTGGAAGCTGCAAAGAACAACTATGATATTTACAAAAAGAATCGACAGAAGAAAGCTAATACTTTGAAAAAGTACCTGGATAAGTATAATGAGCTTAAAAAGCAGCTTGAGGAGTACAGGGAATCAATGAAGCCTTTGCGTGATGACTGTCTGTTCCTGTATGATAAGGTGGGAGAGTACGAAGGAAAAGCTGCCTACACTAAGGATGAGATTCAAAAGCGTTATGAAAAGGCAATCAGTTAAGGACACTTCAGACTGCACTGTACAAAGAATAGGAGAGCGGGTTCCCCGGTTATTATTCATAAATGATGAAAAGGGAGCCCGTTACTTTAAGGAGGATATCATATTGCCGGAGGAGATCCCCCCGAGAGAGGCTTTGGATGATCCCGATAATGATTCCTACTACCTTGATAAAATAGTATATTGTGCCAGATCATCTGCCGGGATATCCCCCGGCAGAAATTTAGGTGATCGTGCCATAGCTACATCCCTCCTTGCAAAGAAGCTTAAGATAGACGACTTTATAATTCCGGTCAAAAGAGCCGATTTTTCTCTGGATGATGAGACCCTTTATGGAAGTGAGATGCCCGCTGTGGGAGGGGTTAGCTATATCAATATCATGATTTTTCCTCCCCTAAAGGGCTACAGGCTTTCCTATACACCGGAGGCGGTGCGGCAGCTTACCATCTTAGTCCTTTTTGATTTCATCTGCGGACAGGTGGATCGCCATTCCGGAAATATCAGACTTGTTACAGACATAGATTATGATAATATAGGACCCCCGGCAGAGGGGTCTGAGACCTTTCCCGTTAAAAGCATCAATGTCATAGACCATGATCTGTGCTTTGGGGAATACGGTTACGATTATTTTAGAAAAAAGGTAAATGCCGGTCACTGCATCTGCCCGGAGCTTCTTGGGGAAATGCAGTATACTGCCGTGGATGCTGCCTTTTTAAAAGAGGTTCTCTCCATAGACAGGGAGGACTTTTTTCGTGATTTTTCAGATCTTTTGACTAAGCCTGAGATGGATGCATTTTTTGACAGACTATCCGGTTTTTATCGCATATATACAAAAGAAAAAAACAGGGAGGATGAACGTAGGGCTTCGGGAGAGCATTTTTTCTCACGGTTTTTGGATTCCTACGGGATGTATGAAGAGTATCTGGGAATAATGGAGGAATATGCCTCCAAAAAGACGGATATAAATGACCTTCGTTTTTCCTATCTGCCCACCTATCTAAAAAAAAGGATATTGCTCCACGAACCCTTAAGGGGGGAGCTGGATGATGAAATGAAATGTATTATAGGATAAAAGACGATATGGCGATCAGGTCCTGGATGTTTGTACCCGGCGCCTGTTATAAAAAAGGACAGCTTCCGGCTATGCCTCTTTCGGATGATGAGATGGAGGTTTTAAAGCTGTGCGACGGAAAGCAGGATATCACACCAAATGAGGTGATAACCGGTCTTTTGGAAAAGGGAATAATAGAGGAATGTGATTTTGGAAACTCCCCATCTGAGTGGTCCGGGTATCGCGCTTATCCCCACAGACATTTTCCCAAAATGAATATCATGCTTACGGGAAAGTGCAACTACAACTGCCTTCACTGCTTCAATGCCGCTGACAATGCTCCGCTTATGACTGAGATCGGATATTCTGATGCAATTTCCATAATAGATCAGGCGGCGGACTGCGGCATAGTGGGCATTACCATAACCGGGGGAGAGCCCATGCTGCACCCTCATTTCATGGATATAGTCAGACACATACACGAAAAAAATATGTTTGTGGAGGAGCTCAATACCAACGGTTATTTCATCACCAAGGAGGTATTGGAGAAGCTTAGATCCTTTGGCTGTATGCCCCTGATGAAAATATCCTTTGACGGCATAGGCTTCCACGACTGGATGAGAAACAGACCAGGTGCCCAGGAGCATACATTGGGAGCTATAAAGACCTGCATAGACTGTGGCTTTGAGGTAATGGTTCAGATGCAGGTCAACAAGAGAAATGAGGATGTGCTGTATGAGAGCGCAAAGCTCCTCAATGAAATGGGTGTACAAAAGCTTCGCATGATCCGCACCACAGAGGTGCCAAGATGGCATGAAGCGGCAGGAGACGCCTGCATTCCGATAGAAGACTATTATGATTATATGCCCCGGCTTGCAAAAAAGCTGGCAGATCACATATCCTCATTACCGAAGGATAAGCAGCACTTAAAGAAGCTTATTATATGGCAGCTTCTGACGGTTTATCTTTCTGAGGGGTCCTATATCATCTACCCTGTAAAGTACGGTAAGGGAGAGTGCCAGGATACCTATCCTACCTGTCATGGCAACCGGGGAATGGTTGGGGTGACCTCTGCCGGGGATGTGGTTCCCTGTCTGCAGATGTCCGGTACACTCATGGAAAGAGGCGACTTTTTGGGGAATTTGTATGATACACCCTTGTCAGAGCTTTTGGCTGAGGGTCCCTACCTGGATATGATCACAAAAAATCTCTATCAGCTAAAGGAACTGTCCGCAAAATGCAGAGACTGCCGGTTCTTTTCATACTGTGGAGGAGGATGCCGGGCACTGGCATATTTGTATGGATCGGACTCCAATAAATACTGGGGTGAAGATCCTTTAAAGTGCAGGTTTTTCAATGAAGGCTATTATGAACGTACCGTAGAGGCTATGGGAGATATGACAAACCTCCGTCCCCTGGGGGATGAGCTATGAATAAAGATCTGTTCAGAGAAAATGCCATAGAAAATATAAAGATAAAAAAGAATACTGATGAATTTCTGCGGCTGTGGGAGGGAGTGGTCTTTAAAAAGCCGACAGTCATAGGACCCAAAAATCCCTTTGTTTTTTGGGGTGCAAAAAGAGTGCCCCTTATCATGCAGCAGCAAAACAGGGAATGTGGGGCGGCATGTCTTTCCATGATTTGCGGCTATTACGGCAAATGGGTCTCATTGGAGCAGACCAGGGTGGACTGCGGAGTCTCCAGAAACGGAGTAAGCGCCGGTCACATAGTGGATGCTGCCAGAAGCTACGGCTTTTTGGCAAAGGGCTATGCCCTGGAGCCTGAGAAATTAAAAAAGGATATCACCATGCCCTGCATCATACACTGGGGCATGAAGCACTTTGTGGTGCTCTGCGGCTTTAATGGGAAAAATGCCATTATAAATGATCCCACCGCCGGCAGGCTTATTGTATCACCGGAGGAGTTTGACAAAAAGTTTACCGGCATAGTAATAGAGATAGTGCCGGGAGAGAGCTTTGTGACCTCAGGTCATAAGAGGAGCATCTTAGGCTTTGCAAAGGAGAGGCTTTCCGGTAAAAAAATTCTGGCGGTTCTTATTATTGCCGCAATGATAATAAACAGCTTCTTTGGATTTTTAGATCCCCTTTTGTCGGGATTTTTCATTGATTCCATACTGACGGGGGAGAGCCCGGATCTTTTTTTGCCATTCATCTGGTTTGTGTCGGCACTTGCCATAGTCCAGCTTTTGGTGTCTTTGTTTCAGACCCTCTACAGGCTTAAGGCAGAATCGGGCATGGCACTTTCCGGCAGTACGTCCTTTGTAAAAAAACTCCTTTCCGTGCCCTACGAATTTTATTCCTTCAGGCAGGCAGGGGATCTTTTAGCCAGAAAAAATGCAAATACCACCATATCCATGACTCTTTTGTCCACCATAGCACCCCTTTTTATAAATGGGGTAATGATGGTATTTTTCCTGACGGTAATGATCCGGGCTTCACTTCTTTTAACTGCCATTGGACTTTTTACCGTGGCAATAAACCTATATATGTCCAGGATAATTGCTAATATGCGGGTGGACTATTCCAGACGTATGCTTTCGGATTCAGGAAATCTTTCCTCCACCACCTTGGAGGGGATAGATCTGATAGAGACCATCAGATCTTCCGGCGCCGAAGAGGGATTTTTTAACATGTGGGCAGGGTATCAGGCAGTCAGAAACAACGGCAGGGCTGACTATCTTAAAGAGGATGCACCCCTTTCGGTGCTGCCCTCATTTCTCATGGAGGCTTCAAACTATCTGGTTATGATAATGGGAGTGTATCTTACCATGAAAGGAAGCTTTTCCCTTGGACTTATGACAGCCTTTTTAGGGTATCTGGCAGCCTTTATGTCTCCGGCAAATACCCTGATATCCGCAGGGGAGACCCTCACAAAGACAGGGGCGGACATAGAGCGTATCGAGGATGTGATGGAGTACCGGGATGATGCAGTCCTTTCATCCGAACCGGCTCCCCAAAAGCCTCTCACCGGAAAAATTGAAGTAAGGGATCTGAGCTTTGGCTATTCCAAATTGGAAGAACCTGTGGTAAAGGGGATATCCTTTGATATCGCCCCGGGACAGTGGACAGCCATAGTGGGACATTCCGGCTGCGGAAAGAGCACTACACTTTCCCTTTTGACAGGACTTTATAAAGCAGACTCCGGCAGCGTATTATATGACGGCAAGCCTTTGACTGATATGAAAGATGTGGCTGTGGTGGAACAGGATATAGTTTTCTTTTCCGACACCATAAAAAACAATCTGACCCTCTGGGATGATGATATCAGTATGGATGTTATTAAAAAAGCTGCCAAAGACGCCTGCATAGATGAACTTATTATGGAAAGAGGCGGATATGAGGCAAAGCTTTTGGATGCCGCCGGATTTTCCGGGGGAGAGCGCCAGAGGCTTGATATTGCAAGAGCCCTGTGCCATGAGCCAAAGATACTTATTTTAGACGAAGCCACCTCTGCCATGGATGCCGCTACGGAACAGAGAGTCCTATCTGCCATCAGATCCCGGGGGATCACCTGTATAATAGTATCCCACCGGATATCTGCAGTTAAAAGCTGTGAAAAGATCCTTGTGATGGATGAGGGGCGGATAGTGGGGCAGGGCACCCATGATGAGCTTTTTGAGACCAATAAACTATACAGGGAACTGGTGACAAATGAATAAAAGGATCGATCCCGAAAACTACATAAAAAGACCCGTCACCCTGACCCCGGGCTGGTACCGCCAGGCGTTTACCCCTTTTTTACTGAAAAAAAGGGAGGATGCCACCGAAACTGTGCTGGCATATCCCAAGGGGCTTTTGGGCTATGTGTATTTTGATGCAAAATCCGGCAGTGAGGTTTCCGTAAATAAAAAAAATGCCGATATGTTTCTTGAGGAGGCAGTAAGTCTGTACAAAAAATTCCCTCAGGGAAAACTGACGCTTCGGGATCTTTTGATCTTCAGACTCTCGCAGGGACTGCCCCGGGATTATTTCTTTCTGGCGCTTTTATCCATGGCTGTGTCGGCACTGGCGCTTTTGGCTCCGGTGATGACACGGATCCTTACGGGGGAGGTGGTTAATAGAGGCAGCATGACCATGCTTTTGGGCATAGGTTTTTGCATGATGGCCGTATCGCTTGCATCCGCCATTACAAAAATGATACAAAGCCTTTTATCCCACGGCATAGAGGCAAAGGGCAGGGTCATCACCGAGGCGGCAGCCTATGACAGGCTTTTGGATCTGCCTCTGTCTTTTTTCAGAGATCATCCCTCAGGAGAGCTTATGCAGAGGCTTTCCGCCGTGAGTGAATGTACTGATGCCATAGCCCGGGGAGCCTTTGTCTCGCTGATCGGCACCCTTGGATCACTGATATATTTAGTACAGATCCATGGCTTTGCACCAGAACTTACCCTGCCGGCATTTGTCATTATAGCAGTGACCTTTTTTGTATCACTGTTTTCATCCCGGATGAAAATGAAGCAGGATAAAAGGATCAGGTTGGCTGCTGCCGCCGAAGAGACAAAAAGCATAGATATCATAAAGGGCATATCAAAGCTTAAGCTGTCGAATGCCGGGAAGGGAGCCTATCTTGCATGGAAGGAAAAATATGAAAAGCTCTCTTTGGAAAGATATGATCCGCCGGTCTTTTTAAAGATCTATGGTCCCCTGCTTTTGGGACTTCGCCTCTTTGGGGCGGTGATCATGTATTATCTGGCGTATGAAAACGGAGTGGAGGTACCGGATTATCTGGCTTTTAATGTGGCTTACGGAGGACTGATGGGAGCCTTTGCCTCTCTTTCGGATACAGTGCTTTCAATCATTGGGATAAAGCCGGTGTATGAAATGGCAGCACCCATTATGGAAAGCATTACGGAGAGAAATGATAAAAAAAGGTCTCTTGATGATATATCCGGCGAGGTGGAGCTTCGCCATGTATCTTTTTCCTACGATAAAAAGAAAAAGGTGATAGATGATATTTCCCTTCATGTCTGTCCCGGGGATTATCTGGCAATCACGGGAGAGAGCGGAAGCGGAAAGACCACCCTGATCCGGCTTATCTTGGGATTGGAAAAGCCGGATAGTGGACAGGTGCTCTATGACGGGGTGGATATCGAGACCCTGGATATGAGATCCGTAAGGAAATTTGTGGGAGCCGTGATCCAGGATGGCAGTCTTTTTACGGGAGATATACTTATGAATATAACCATAGGTGACTTAAGCTTAAGTGAAGAGGATGCCTGGAGGGCGGCAGAGACCGCCGCTATAGCAGATGATATAAAAGCCATCCCCACCGGGATGTACTCTGCCATATCAGGTCATGGAGGCAATATTTCCGGGGGCCAGCGGCAGCGGCTTTTAATAGCCCGTGCCATAGTATCGGATCCCAGGATCCTGATATTGGACGAGGCTACCAGCGCCTTGGATTCACAGCTTCAAAGCAAAGTTACGGCTTCAATAGATTCCATGGGCATGACCCGTATCGTGGCGGCACACCGACTGTCCACCATAAAAAAAGCCCGCACCATCATTCATATAGAGAGCGGTCGCATAGCAGAGCAGGGCAGCTTCAATGAGCTTATGGCTATGGATACAGCCTTTGCAAAAATGGTTAAGATGCAGCTCTAAGATCAAATTATTGCAAAAAATTGTCCAAGTGTTGCACTTTAGTTGCAGTTATTGTTGTAAAATACTTACAAAATCTGATATAATCAAGTAGTTAGTTATGACATTTAAGGATCATTGTACATATAGGAGGATATATTATGAAAGAGATGAAAAGCTACATAAAGACATTAGCTCCTGAGATGCAGGAGAGGATGATGGCTTGTGAGAGCATGGAGGAAATGGCAAAGCTGGCACGGACCGAAGGATTGGAGCTTCCTGATGAAGCACTGTACGGAGTGTATGGAGGCTGCGGCAAATCCTATACCTACCAGATAGATGACTATATGCAGTGCAAGACCTGCTCCCAGAGGGTGCAGCTTCGCTCCGTGGGACATGATGGTTTCCCTGATGTGTATGCCTGCCCCACCTGCTTTACCACCAAGGCACCTTCCGAGGTTCAGCGTTATTACAACAAGCGTAAGGTTCCTAAATAATGTTGCACTTCTGTTGCACAGGGTATGGTATTATTACAGTCGTTACAGGAGATGACATCCTGATTTTTGAAAGGAGAAGTTGATGAAAAAGCGTTTTTTAAAAAATTGCAGTATGCGCATAATAAGTGCCATGTTGCTTTTTGCCATGCTCATCGGCTCCTTTGCATCTTTTTCCATTCCGGCAGATGCAGCCTCGGAAAAGATCACCATTGATCAGGGTGAGTTTACCACTACCTTGACTCTTTTGACCGAGGTCGTACAAAAGAATCTGTCCACCTATAACATAAAGAAACCCTCAGAAGAAGAGGTTAAAGCTGCTTTTATGGAAGAAGCAGAAGAACTTCACTACACCGAGTTTTTGGACGAGGCAAATAATATCTCATATCCCGACAGGATCACTGAGGTTCCGGTATATAATGTAATTGAAAATGTTTTTAATGACAAAATAGCAAAGAGCACTACCGGTACTACCGGTACCACATCTGGCAGCGGCACAGAAGTTACGGTAACTTTGGATCCCACAGCTTTGATCAATTACAGCGGATCAGTGCTTCGTACCAATTACACCTATGGTGATCTTATTATGGATTACATCAAGGCAAAGGAACCGGGCACAGCATCCATTTATGACTCCAAGCTTACGGAGCTTATTACGGCAAAGGTTACCACAAAGTCTATCAATGTAAGCTTCAAGCAGATAATAAAATCCGTTAAGGATTACATAGAAGCTCATGCGGATGACTATAAGAGCTATGAGGATGCAGACTATTTAGCTTCCTTTACCAATGAACACTGCAGGACCTTTTACGAGTACACCAGGACTAATACGGTTCCTATGTCCACTCTTTTCATAGGTACCTATCTCATAGATGCCAGTGCCATAAATGATGTATATTATCGTTATGCCCTTGATAGCATGGGTACCTTAAATCAGAATATCATGTACTACAAGTCCGAACTGGATGCAGGTCATTGGAAGGATATCATTTCCGCAGGAGGACTTTCGGATATCATGCCCACCTCATCTACGGTACAGGATGCTGATCTTATGGCATACAAGATCACCTGCGTCATAGGTGCTGACGGTATCCCCAGATACCCGGATACCGGTGCCCAGTGTGATATATTTACCATGACAGAGCCCTACGACATGGCAGCGATACCTGAGCTTGTCAGGATCAAGATCATGTTAGATTCCGGTGTGGTCACCCAGGATACCAATGACCCCTCTAACCGTTATGTGGCAGATGTGCTCTACAGATTTTTCAACTATGACGGAGTGGGCGACAACCAGTCCATGATGATCATACGAAACAAGGGCTACAGAGATTATGTATTTGATCATGTTGAAGAGGGAAAGGATATAGTCGGAAAGAATCCGGTTCCTATGAAGACCAAGGTCCCCTCGGTAAATATAACTGAGGATGAGATACGCTATGTTACGGGACTTAAGGACAAGCAGCTTCATCTCTCCTGTAATATGGCGCAGACCCAGGATCGTTATCCGGGGCACCAGGAAGCCTTTATGGATCAGATCCTCTCCTGGGCAGAATACTACGGCAATAATAAATTCGGGAGAAATGCCAGACCCACCCTTTTCCCTTTGGAGAATTTCATTGACTCCGCCTGGGAAAGATTAGACTGGCGAGCCTCTAAAAACCCCCAGAGCTATATGTTCATAATCAATGGTTCGGTGGGTACCTCGGATCAGAAAGAGTTTATGGATCGGTGGATGTCTGATTCCTACATTGACTACAATACTTATTCTAACTGGTATATTCAACAGGAAATGAAAGACCCTTGGACGTATGTAGATACAGGGGTGGAAACTACAGATTACTGGACAGCGCAGAACTGGAAAAGTGGTGCAGTTTTCGGTGGCCCATCCTACACTTATCGAGAAGAAAGACGTAAGGATCCGGTATACTACATTAATTACGAAAATTTAAAGGCGGCTACCAGTAGCGGAGCCTTAAATGATGCTTTCTTCGCTTATACAGGACTTAACGAGCTTAATGCGCCTACAGGTACCACATTTCACTTTGGTCAGAAATGGAAGGATTTCCAGAACCTTATGTACCGCTACATGGACTGGATGAGAAACATGTACGACATCCGGGATAATGTGACCAGAACCAGTGATGAGCAGCTTAAGATCTTAAATGAGCTTTACCTGTCAGAGCGCAAAGCCGGGAGGATAAACGAATCCGATACCCTCATGCGTCTTATGAGCAGGGTGGATGCCACCAGAAGAGCGGAGATCTATTACAATCTCACCATAAATGAGAATAACAATGTAGTTGTAGGTCCTACCCTGATGCTTCTTATGGATATCCTCATGGACGGCAAGAGCCCAATGGGACAGAATTATGAGTTCATCACCGGCGATACCGAGGCATATGCGGCAAATGATGCTGTGATCTCGGCACTGGAGGATTGTCTGGTAAACTGCCAGAACAAATACTCCGAATACAGCCAGCTTGCACTCAATCCCACCCAGACCCACATGAAGATGCGTGAATACAATATTACCATGAGGATACTTGATACGGCTGCTACAAGTTCCCAGAGGTCGCAGTTGCTTCATGACCTTAATATCCTCTACAATATTGACGAGGGTGCTATCGTAAATAGAGAAGAAGAGTGCACCATGCTTAATACCATCATGAATGAGGACGCTTCTCCTGCATATGCGGAAGCTATACATGATGTGGCAGGAGAGGATTACCATACCATGGCGGCAGATCCCAATGCCAGCAAGGGAGCCTTAAGAGAGGTCCTTGAATTGCAAAAGGATGAAGCAAACGGCGAGGCGGCTCAGCTTCAGCTATTCATCAAAGCCTATTGCCTCAGACGCAATACCTCCCAGGGAATCCTCTTTGTAAACAGGAGACTTGACTGGGCACAGCAGCAAAAATCCGCCGTAAGAACGGATGATCCCTTTGGAGCCTTTGCCATGGCTTCCCTGAATGAACATATTAAATGGCTTTCAGATGTATTAAAACAGGTGAAAAACGGTACCCTGGGAGCTGAAAAATATGCTGATGATGATTTCGGTATAGGATACGCGGCAGATCTGTTGGATAACCTTGACAATAACAATTATGATGCAGTAGAAAAGATGGACGAGGAGGCTGACAGAAACGGAGATACCAGCGGTACAGCAGGAAAGAAGGGTATCGGTGATGGCAGCACAGACGGTGACGGCGATACAAACTTAGACGGTTTTGATAATCCCTACGGTGAGCCGATCCGTAAGCTTGAAGAAAAGTTGGATGAATATGACGGAAATCCCAGAATGCAAATACCCATAATCGAACAGTTGGGATATCTTGGAGATGCAAACCTTAAGAATCTGTACGAAGAGTACAAGCTTAGAGAAGCACCGGATAATGTGCTAAAGGCATTTGAGAAAGCCATAGGGTATTCATCAGAACCCGGGCTTAATCCCTTCGGATTAGTCAATCCCTACGATACCGGAAGCGGCGGCTTAAATAACGGAGATGGCAGTGGAGGAAACGGCAACGGTGACGTAAATAGCGGCAGGGATGACGGCAGCGGCAATGGCGACGGTGACGGAGATGGCGGAAACGGTGATGGCGAGGCACCGAGACTGACGGATGACGATATCAGACGTATCATAGAAGATGTTTTGGGCAAGACCTTTGACGGACTTGATGATGAGGACAAGGCAATAGTAGTGGCAGCCTGCACCAGATTCGGCATAGACTACACCTATGATGAGGTTTCAACCTTCGGACGAGGAGTTATGTACGAAGCTTTGGATGAAAATAATCCTTTCTTCTACCACCAGTTTACCGGAGATACCTCCCGTGAATACGTCAACTTAGCGGCAGTGGATAAGCCCAGAAAGAGCACGGGACTCAGATACGTTAAGCAGGGCAGAAAAGTTACCATGACCCAGATCAACAGATCGTCCATGTCCGCAAGCTACGAGTTTACAGTAGGAACCAAGGATTTGCGAAACCGTGCAGGAAAGGTATTTAAGATGGATGCCAATACTGCACAGCAATTAGATCCATATGTAAGAGGTTCGCTTGCCAGATACTATGCATACATCACCACGGGAGATGCTACCAGGTATTTAGGTATCACAAGCCAGTACGTGAACCGAAGCGAATACGCGGTATTCTTAACCTCCTCCATGGAGCTTAAGAAGCAGGATATTTACGAAGCAATAGAAACTGAAGTAGAAAAGTTGGAAGCCTCTGTTGAGGTAGTCAGAACAGAAGTTACAGAATAGGGGATCCGGATATGACAGGATCAAGAGGTAGAAAAATTAAATACTTAAGCCTTCTTCTGGCAACAGTGCTGGCATTTGGGGTATTGTCCCCCATAACCTCTTTGGCATCATCTGATTCCGTTGCCTTTGCCGGAAGCAGGGCAGCCCCTGAAAAGTTCCGCAAGTACGGTATCACCTATGGGGAGTTCATAAAGAAAAACGGCGAACCTAACTCGGCACACCTCTTGGTGGGAACCTATCTTATAGATATAGTACCCACCGAAGAAGCTGCCAAAAACGGTGAGGCTGCAGTGACGGGAGAGATCTACACCGCAGCCATGAAAAGCCGGCTTACCTATAACCAGGTAGTCAATTTCTACAGGAGCGAGCTGGCGGGAGGCTACTGGGTGGACTTGGAGGGAGCTTTAGGACTCGACTCTTTAAGGTATGACACCGGTAAAAAGGTCACAGATGCCGAGATGGAGGATATGCTCATCACCGTATATGTATCCGGTGGAAAATCCCAGCCCATGGTGGATAGTAATGGTGATGATGAAAAAGCCGGCAGAGTGAATCCCTTTTTAAAACCCTCTCCCTATAACTTGGACGAGATGCCGGAGATGGAAGGGATCTTAAAGATGATCTCCGACGGCACCCTTTCCTACACTACGGAAAGCGTGGAGAGTGATGAGGTGGCAGAGAACCAGTCAAACAGGTTCATGTCCGAAAGACTCAGATACATGTTTGCTCATGACGAAGTGACAGACGTGATTAAGTTACACGACGGGGACTTTGACCGGGCAAAGGTAATAAATGAAAGCTTAAAGTCAGAGCCCGGCAGTGAAAATAACAAGCTCATTGAAAAACAGTACGACGAGACAGAGGCGGTGGGAGTTCCCATGACAGAACCTCTTTCCAAGCTGAAGACCGATGTATCCGGTCAGGACAGACGAAATCTGTATGCTTTGGGAGAGGATGGAAGCATTAGATCCTCCATGAGGCTTATGTACCACTTCTCCGACACCAGGGATGAACTTACGGACGTGATGGACAAGGGCGTCAATAATCTCTGGGAACTCTATCTGGCATATAAGGATGCTGCCGAGGAGGCTGGAGAAAACTCCGACGATTACGAACATCCCGAGGGAGCCTTGGATAACTCGGACAAGCATGGATTTATTTTCCAGGTGTGCACCCAGATGGATGCCACCAGACGCGGACAGGCGTACTACAACTTAGCTTTAAACGAGGACTTCCACGGTACCGGACCGGTGCTTTCCATTATTGAAGGACTCAATAAGACCGGAAGCTCAAGTATAGGCAGAAATATTTACAATGCTTCTTATTTTGAAGCAGCCAGAAGCCAGAATAATTTGGCAAGCCTGGTGGGACTTTCATCAGGTACCATAGGCGGTCATCTCGAAAATAAGGCTTTAGCAGAGGAGATAGAAAAAGCCAAGGTTGCGGCGGGAAACAAATACATCGACTACAATGCCGGAAACCTTTCCAGAGGAACCACCGCACTGTCTCAGTTCATCTACGATAATGAGATGAAGCTCATTGACAAGACAGAGATAGATGCTGACACGGAGAGTATCCTGACGGAAGCTATGTATGCGGTAAATGTCAGGGATGATGTGATAAAGGTCCCTGAAAAGGAAGCAGAGCTCCTTACCGGAAGGCTTATACCTTCACAAAGTCTGATCTTTTCAAGAGCCCTTGCAGCAGGAGCGCCGGAATCCTATAATGACGCCACTTTGGATGAAAAGACCAAAAAGGCTATACTTGCTTCCCAGCAGACTTCGGACAACACCTGTGAAAAGGCAATGGAGCAGCTTGTAAATGGTTATCTTGCAAGAATAGAGTCCAAGGACACCCAGACCACTTTTTTACAGAATCAGCTTGCATGGGCAAGGGCACAAAAGAGCAGGATAGCAAAGGATGATTACGCCACCTTTGCAGAAGAAGTCAGATACAATTACGAGTATTTCATTATCAAAAAGCTTATGGATCTGGGAGTGGAAGTACCCACCGACGATTCCTTAGGTCCTGTGATAGATCTTTTGGATGAAGCGATAGAAGAGACTTTTGAACCGGATGATCCGGGAGCCAGGAAACCTCTCGAGCAGTTAAGGGATACATACATTAAGTATCCCAATCCGGTTCCGGTGGGATATCTGCCAAAGATAGATTACGATCCTGCCACAGGACTTCCATATGTGAAGTTCGTAAGAGATCCCAATGCCGATAACGGCAACGGTTTAGGAAGCGGAGCCGGAAATGACGGCAACGGAAATAACGGCGGTAACGGCTTAAACGGAGAAAACGGCAATGCAAACGGCAACGCCGGCAACGGCGGATTTGGCACAGGAGGCGATTCCGGCACGGGATCCGGCACCGGCGGCTTAAATGACGGAAGCGGAAGCGGGACAAACGGAAACGGAGACGGAACCGGCGGAAGCGGATCAAGGCTTCCGGTACCAAACGGCAGCATGCTGGACAATATCGAGGCTATTTTAGGACAGAGCTTTGACGATATGGGACCCGACGGCAAGATAGAACTTATAGTTGCACTCAATCAGTTTGGTACCGAGAACAAAAACCAGGAGGCTATTGATCTGGCATTAGAACTGTTAGAGCAGGTGATGGCGGAAGACAACCCCTTTGTATATACCAAGTACACCGATCCTTCGGGACTTGAATACGTATCACTGGGAGCTATAGACAGAGCCAGGATCTATACCAAGTTCAGGCTGGTAAAAGATGGGCTGGATATGACCATGAGCCGGATGGATGACGGTGTATCCTATGTATACAGATACGGCAGTCCCACGTTGGTAAGGGTAGACGGCAAGACAGAAGAACTGACCTCACCCCTGGCATCCCGGACAGATGCTTACATGAACAGAGGCGAGACCGAGAGATTCCCTTATCTGGATGAGGAGGACAGCAGAAACAAGCTTTCCTGCAGAGCCGAATACATTACGGATAGCCACTATGCATGTGTGGTAACAGCAGTAATGGAGCCAAATATAAAAAGACTTGTATCTTTGATAGCCGACATGTATGGTTGATGGACATTAGTTAGACTCTATGTGATATAGTACAAACATATTTTATCCGGTAACACTGATTTGGAGGTAGTTTTAGATGGCTGATTATACAATAATATCAGATGTCAGCAATTACATCCTGGGACTTTTAAGACAACGGATGTGTCCGGAGCCGATACCCTCACCCAACAATATCGAGGTATCATCTCCCTCATCCCAGGACGTAGACTATATACTGGGGCTCTACCTTTACGACGTAAAGGAAGAAGACATTGTAGCCCCGCCGCCCTTAGTGCCGAGAGGCAGGGCGCAAATGGCACCGCCGCCCAAACCGTATAGTCTCTACTATATGGTATTTGTAAATTCCGGTGGCCAGGCAGGCCTGAAGGATCAGGACTTTCAGAAGATCGTGGGTAAGGTTACCCAGATCGTGAATGACCATCCCTCGGTACTGCCGAGTCAGCTGCAGAGCTGGCTGGATACTCAGGAACCGCCGATCGTGCTGTCCCAGGCAAAGATCGGTCTCGAGGAAAAGGTTCGGGTGT
>CAMOZG010000015.1 GCA_946630825.1 uncultured Lachnospiraceae bacterium | reverse complement strand
CAAAAAAGGATGTCTCTTTCGACATCCTTTTTTATTACCATTCTTACTGCTTTGTTTTTCCTGACAGGGTCACCAGCGGTGTGGGACCTGTGGTCGTACTGCCGCTGCTTCCGCTGCTGCTACTACTTCCGCTGCTGCTTCCGGAAGAAGTGGTCTTGTGGGTATAGGTCTGATACCGTCCGTCATATGTATATGTATTAACAGCTCCCGTCAGATCCCCTCCCTTGAATACGTCATAGGAGGAGGTCTTCATCTTGTTTGAGGAATAAAAAATGTAGTTTACATCCTTGGGCACCTTTATACCGATCATGGTAGTACCGGATGAATTAAGGACCCCAACTGCATCACCGGATTTTAAAGCTGCCTGGGTCTTGCCGGTGGTAGAGGAGCTTGTGCCGGAAGATGACCCCGAGCCTGTGGTCGCTGTGGGTATAGTGCCGGATATATATGCCTGACCCGATACCGAAGGAAGTGAATATTTTCCTCCTTCCACTCCCATTGCCAGCACTGTGGCGCCGGATCCTATCTGGAATTTGCCGGTATAATTGACCGGTGCATTACTGCCGCTGCCGGGTCCGTAGATCACAGTGGATCCTCCAAGTATCTCAATATCACCGTCACAGTCTATACCATTGCCATTTGGATTAAAGCTTACACTTCCCGAGGATTTTGCGGTGGCATTGGTTCCTGTAAGTACCCCCGCACCCTTTCCTGATATGGACTTGTCATTGTCTATCATGACATTCACATATCCGCTGTATATGGTAAGCTGGTTTGTATTATAGGTCTCGGAGGTCTTTTTGTACTTCTGTAAAGTAGAATCCTCAAAAACATAGTTTTTACTCACCGAGTATCCCTTTATGGCATCACCGCCTGTGTAAAGCTTTACCTGGGTCGTATCATTGACCATATCCTCTGTTCCAATGATGATGTAGGGAGCTTCAAGTCCTGTATATGCCTGGGATACCGTTATGTCCGTATCCTTTGATATGGACATGGTTCCCTCAGCCGCAAGTCCCACATCAGCCGCTGCTACAGTATGTACACCCCCTGTAATGGAGAGGCTGTTATAGCTTTTTATGCCGCATCCCGGAGCGCCTATGATATACAGACCGCTTTCCGCCGCCACATAGCTGGCATTGGTAAGGTTGTTTGCCACCGTTCCTGTAGCCAAGGTGTCTATGGCAAGCCTGCCGCCGGTAATTGTGACACCTCCGGAAGCTTTCTGGCTTCCGCTGCCGCCGGTTTTTATGGAATATGTCATCCCCTCGGTTCCTGCCAGGATCCCTGCGTGGGACTCCGTATTGTAATTGATGTATTCCGTTATTGTGGTTATCTTTTTGGCAGTGGTTGAGGATCTGGTATTGTGGAGAGCTGCTCCCATACCCTCATCATAAAAATCCGTGGCTCCATACTCATAAGCAGTGGTAATAGAAGTGGTACCTCCGGTGATATTCACCTCCTCTGCCTGTATTCCGTCTCCGCCGATAGCCGAAAGAGTCACTGTACCTCCGCCTATTTTGGCGATTCCACGGGGTACATAAAACCCGTCAGTCTTGGTCTTTGTCACACTTACAGTCCCGCCGGTTATATTGATGTTGCCCTTGTCCGTCACCACACCCTGCCCAATATTTGAGGTGAGGGTCACACTGCCTCCCGTAACTGCCACTCCTGTCTTTTTTGCCCGGAGTCCGGGACCGTTTGATACAACGGTGAGGCTTCCGTTTTTGACTGCTATCTTGCCTGCGGCATATACACCTGCCGTGGGAGTGGTATTTCCATAGTCTGTCTCAGCCGCCATACTGTCTGTCAAAGTAAGTGCAGGTGTCCCCTCACTGGTATATCTGGAAAAACGTATATATCCGGTGGAGGCACTGTAGATCAGTCCCTTTGCCGGGGATGAGGTATACCCCACAGGACCTGTAAGACTGTTTGTACCGGCAAGCTTTATCTCCACAGCCTTTGTATTCTTTCCTATGTAAATTATGGGATCATCATCCGTCAGCGCCTGGTTTGAAATGCTGAAATCCTGGAGTATCAGAGTGACCCTTTTTAATTTTTTCCTGGCTTTGTTGATAGTGATATGGGAAGCAGTCCCGGATCCTGTCAGCACATAGGTTCCGGATTTTTTGATATTTACAGTTGCCACATCACCGCTGTTTGATATGGTCACTCCCGTTTTTTTCTTCGCCGTTATCTTTTTGTCAGCGAAAGTCAGGGTGTTTGTGATCTTGGATGCAGCTTTACTATATGAAAGAGCCTCACTTCCCTCCACTTCACCTGCCATGACAGAATATGGCGGAAATGCCGAAAAACAAAGCACTGCCGCCATAAGATAAATACATAATGACCTAAATCTCTTTTTCATCATCAAACCCTCCGGTTCCATATTCCCAAAAAAGGAACTACGAAACCTGCAATACAAATCTCCTTATATCCCGCTCGGACTGCGCCATCCTTATGTCAGCCCCCAGACCTCTTAGCTTGGCATCAAAGGTCTCATAACCTCTTAAGATATAGTGAATGTCATCTACTATGGTTATCCCTTCGGAAGCTGCCAGTCCTGCCACCACCAGGGCTGCACCTGCCCTAAGGTCAGGAGCGGCTACCCGGGCTCCCGTGTAGCAGTCTACTCCGGTGATTATGGCAATATTGCTTTCCACCTGTATCTGACCGCCCATGCGTCTTAACTCATCCACATACTTGAATCTGTTCTCAAAGATACTCTCCGTAACAGTAGATGTACCTGCTGCCAGACCCAAAACCACCGCCATCTGGGGCTGCATATCCGTGGGAAATCCCGGATATGGCAAAGTGGTTACCTGTGTATGTGAAAAATCACAGCCTGATGCCTTGACCCGGATTGCATCATCATATTCAGCTATGCGACAGCCTACCTCCAAAAGCTTTGCAGATATTGCCTCCATATGCTTTGGAATTATATTTTTGACTGTAACGTCTCCGTGTGTGGCTGCGGCGGCACACATAAAGGTACCTGCCTCGATCTGATCCGGTATGACAGAATACTCGGTCCCATGAAGCCTGTCCACACCTACTATCCTTATAACATCTGTTCCTGCACCACGGATATTGGCTCCCATGCTGTTAAGGAAGTTTGCCACGTCTACCACATGAGGCTCCTTGGCGGCGTTTTCTATTATGGTCTTGCCGTCAGCCAAAGAAGCTGTCATAAGTATGTTTATGGTGGCTCCCACTGACACCTTGTCCATGTATATATGGGCACCTGTCAGCCTGTCTGCCTCGGCACTTACCAGTCCGTATCTGGTATCCACTGAAGCCCCCAATGCCCGAAACCCCTTAAGGTGAAGGTCTATGGGTCTGGCACCTATGGCACAGCCTCCGGGAAGTGCCACCTCTGCCTTTTTGTATTTGCCCAAAAGCGCTCCTAAAAGATAATAGGAAGCCCGGATCTTTTTGATATAATCATAATCCACACTGTAGGATCCTATGGTGGAGCCATTGATCCTGGCAGTATGTCTGTCTATACGGTCTACTATAGCTCCTATTCCCTCTATGGCATCCAGCATGACATTGATGTCATTTACGTCCGGCAGATTGTCAAGGATCACATCATCATCCGTCATAATGGCTGCAGCCACCAGGCCGAGAGCTGCATTTTTGGCTCCGCCTATATCAACTGAGCCGCTAAGAGGATTACCACCCCTTATTACAAACTGATTCATTGCTGAAATAGTCTCCAATCATCAAATACTACTACATCCTGTAAGCTCGCTTCGTTCGCTAACGGGATGTATTATACCGCAAAGATCTAAGCTCAATCTTCGCCTCCGGCTCGATCTCTCTAAGATTTTGGGTATTACATCCTGTAAGCTCGCTTCGCTTGCTAACGGGATGTATTATACCACAAGGACTGAAAAAATTACAGTATATAGCCAAAAAAATCTACTTGTTGAAAAACTCTGATATGATATAATGTATTTTATCAGAAGCAATACTTAAGCTTTTGAAATATCTTATGTGATAACACATGAATGGGGGGTTGCTATATGAAGATCAATATCACAGGACGCAACATCGAACTTACAGAGGGACTCAAAGGCGCGGTAGAGGACAAACTTTCCAAGCTGGACAAGTATTTTACCGAAGACACTCAGGCAAATGTCACCCTTTCCGTAGAAAAGGACAGACAAAAGATCGAGGTCACCATACCCGTCAAAGGAAATATCATTCGTTCCGAGCAGGTGAGCAATGATATGTATGTATCCATTGACCTGGTGGAGGAAGTCATTGCCAATCAGATGAAAAAGTACCGCAACAAGCTGATCTCCAAGCAGCAGGAGCCCGGGGAGTTTTTCACTGACGAATATATTGACAGTGCTTCGGATGATGAGGAGGAAGTATCCATCATCAGGACAAAGCGCTTCGGTGTGAAGCCCATGTATCCCGAGGATGCCTGTGTTCAGATGGAACTTTTGGGTCATAATTTCTATATGTTCCGCAATGCTGAAACTGACGAGGTAAATGTGGTTTACAAGCGCCGCGGCAATACCTATGGTCTGATCGAACCGGAGTTTTAATACTGACATTAGCTTACCATGTCGGATTTTCCGCAAAGGCTTAAAAATCTTAGAATAGAGTCAGGTCTCTCTCAGGAAGAGCTGGCTGATCTCATAGGGACTTCCAATACTACGATCTGTCGCTATGAAAACGGACGCCAGGCACCGACCAAATTCCATCGTGCCAGACTGGCAGCGGTTTTTGGAGTGCCTGGCTATTCTCTTTTTGATGAGGACTATATCCCAAATGCGTATCTCCCGGATATTGCAATTAAGACTCAGGAAAAGGTCCGGCATGCAATGCTTACTGGTGATCATGAATATATAGATGACATAGCTTACAGGCTGCAGAAAACTCTGGACAATGACAAAAGATCCGTCGCTTTGATCCAGATCAAAAACTACCTGACCTGCTGGTCCTTTTACAAACAGGATGCCAACTTAAAGCGCACCTATGATGGGCTTTTAAGCTGTATCCGCCTTACAAAACCTGACTTTGACATTGATGCCGCACATAAGGATATCACCGCCGGCGTGAATTTGAGCTATACGGAAGTTGAGATCATCAATTTCATTGGTGTGATCCTTATAAATATGGGCATCTACAATAAGGCTTCCAATCTTTTCAGGCTGCTCATCATGGAATCCGACAGTGACATGATCGATTCCGAAAGACGCTACTGCAGAAAGTTTTCCCTGGGTATAAATCTGGCACTGGCATTGCGTAAATCAGGAGCCGGTCACAAAGCCAGAGAGCTTTTGCAGCTTTATTCCAAGGATGCCTACCTCTATGGCACAGGGGCTGTCTGTATAAAACTTATGATCGCCACCTGCAGATGTCTTGAAAAGGACAGTGAACTTTATAAATCAGAGTATCAATATATAAATTCTGCACACAGGATACTTTCGTCCATGCTGGGACTGAGATCCAGCCTTAAGCAGCTTGAAGCAGAATGTGACAGGGGGATAATGTGTCTGTAGGGCTTACAAAGCACGGTGTTCATATCCCCATTTAGTGGGAGGGAGTTATGAAAATACACGTAATCGTAAACCCGGCTGGTGCATCAGGACGGACCGGAAAAAAATTTAAAAAGCTGATCCCCATACTTAAGGACAGCCCTCATGAGACTGAGATACACTATTCCACCAGAGAACATGGTATCGGCGAGATCTGCCACGAAATAACCTCACAGGATAAAGATAGTGAGCTTTACATCATACTTATGGGAGGCGACGGCACCTTAAATGAAGCAATAAACGGTATGGAGCACATAGAGAGGATCCACCTGGGTTATCTTCCTGCCGGTTCCGGCAACGATCTTGCCAAATCTTTGGGGCTTTCCTCTAAAAACCTTGATGCACAGCTTAAGGAGATATTAAAGCTTACAGACAGACGCAGTATGGACATAGGGGAGATAATATACGGCTCCACCTCCGAAGCTATATACGGCAATGATAAAATAGGCTTCACTGACGAAGATAACCGTATACACAGACGCTTTCACGATTCTACGGGACTGGGATTTGATGCCGCCATTTGCCAGGCAGCGGATGCATCCAGATATAAGACCCTTCTAAACAAGCTTTACCTTGGCAAGCTGATCTACATTTTCAATGCCATCAAACTCATTTTTTCCCTGAAACCAGCCCATATAACCGTGGACTGTGACGGACAGACAAAGGTTTATGACGACTGTATGCTCTTTGTCGTCATGAACAATAATTATGAGGGGGGAGGCTTCAAATTCTGCCCTGAGGCAAAAAATAATGACGGGATGCTGGATACATGTATCGCAACTCCCGCCAAAAAAATGGATTTCTTTAGGATATTCCCCACCGCCTATGATGGCAGTCATACAAAATTTTCAGCCATTCACATGGGGCGGGGACAAAAAATTCATGTAAGCTCCGACTCCTATGAGTGGGTGCACACGGATGGTGAGGTCAAATGCAAGTCCAATGACGTAACCATCAGGCTGCTTCCGGAAAAGCTCCGGCTTTTGATGTGATCTTATGCCATGATGGAAACACTGCTGTTTTTCATGGCTGCCATAAGCGCCTTGGTTATGGCTGTACCTATTATAAGTGCTGCTATTGCCTCCACCAGCGCATTAAAGCCTACCATTGCTGTTACAAAAACCAGCACGTTGTCCGTAGGCAGATTGGCTTCAGCAGCCCATGCCTGAACCTCGGGCTTGTTGAAAAACAAAAGGCAAAGTGTGGACATATAAAATATAGTATTTAAAACCGGGGCACTGACGCAGGCTATGGGTACCGATACGGTTCTTGCCCCTGTATCCTTGAGCTTTTTGTATATCAGACCTGTCAGAAAGCCCATAAGCATACGGGTTGGCAGTCTGACTATTATATTGGATATGGGTGCTATCTGCATCATCAGGGGTCCTAAGCCGTCACCTGCCATGGACTGGTACACACTTGTAAGTCCAAATACGGTTCCCAGAATAAGACCTTCCATGGGTCCCAAAATGATGGCTCCCACAGCCACCGGAATGGATATAAGGGAAATCTTGATAAGGGGGGTAGGTATATACCCCAGGGGTGTGAATGCCATAAGAAGAATTATGGCGACAAAGAATGCTGTCAGTACCATTCTGTAGGTACCAGACCTTTTTTCGGTAAAAGCTCCTTTACTCATGAGTCTCTTCCTCCTTTTATTTTGTTTGATCTGTTGCGGTAGGCTCATCCTGTAGCCTCCAAAAGAACGTTCTCTATCATATACTATATCGGATAAAAAAGCAACTTTTTGTAGTTTATGATTTTCTGTTGTGTTATCATTAGTATGTTGTTTTACGGCGTGATGTGCCGAAGCTGCACCTGAATTCTTCTAAATATATATGGGGAGACTTGTATCATGAAAAAATTTTCCTTTAGTTTTGTACTTTCGGCTCTTTTATGCGGATGTCTGATTTCTTCCGGACTGACATCAGGCAGGGTCGCCGAAGCGTCGGCAATTGCCATCACCGGCAGTGAGACCGTATCATCAGGTCTCGAAGGCAGTCAGATGGCAATATTATATGACTCCAGCATAGGCATGCCCACCTCAGAGGCAAACGCCATAGCCCAGACCAGTGATGGTTTTATCTGGATCGGAAGCTACTCCGGTCTGGTAAGATATGACGGAAACAGCTTTTACCGTTTTGACTCCTCCTCCGGCATATCAAATGTAATATCCCTGTATGTGGATTCCCAGGACCGGCTCTGGATCGGAACCAACGACAGCGGTCTGGCTCTGTATCAAAACGGCACCTTTAAAAACTTCAATAACGAAACCGAGCTTAAATCGGCATCCATTAGAAGTATTGCCGAGGATAACAAGGGCAATATATATGCCGCCACCACCGCCGGATTATACTATGTGGACAAGGATCTGAACCTGCGTCATCTGTCTGATGAGCGCATAAATAATCTGTATATATACGCCATTCACAGCAGCCCCGATGGAGTCATCTATGCAAATTCCCGGGGAGGCGACGTTTTTTCCGTCAGGGACGGTGCCGTGGAATACTTTTATCCCGCCTCGGATTTTGAGGACTCCACAGTATACAGCATCCTGCCGGATCCCGACCGGGCCGGCTATGTGTACATAGGTACTGCCGATACAAGAATATTCTACGGAAATATAGCCGATATCACAAACGACCGCAAGGTATATGACACCAAAAGCCAGACCAGCATCAATGCCATGCTTTTAGACGGAGACAAGCTTTGGGTATGCACCGGAGACGGGGTGGGATATTTTACCGACTCCAAACACTACAATCCCCTTAATGACATTTCCATGAAAAACTCCGTGGATGATGCCATGATAGACTATGAGGGCAATCTCTGGTTTACCTCCTCCAGACAGGGTGTCATGAAACTCACCAAGTCCATTTTCACTGATGTAAACCGCTATGACAACCTGCCTGAAATGGTGGTCAATACCACCTGTATTTATAAGGACAAGCTGTATGTCGGCACAGATACGGGGCTTGTTATTTTGGACAAAAAACTGAGATCCCAGGAGAATAAGCTCACCAAAATGCTTTCCGATATCCGTATCCGCAGCATAAAGGCTGATTCAAAGGGAAATCTGTGGATCTGCACCTATGGCGACTATGGACTTATATGCCTCCATTCAGACGGAAGCTATGACAGCTATAATGAAGCCAACAGCGATATCCTCTCCAACTGGGTCAGGACTGTTACCGAACTGGGAAACGGGACCATTGCCGTATCTGCCAGCGGAGGCGTAAACTTCATCCGGGACGGCAAGATCATTGCCTCCTTTGACCAGAACAGCGGCGTATCCAACACCGAGATCCTCACCATCTGTGAAGACATCAATTCCAACGAGTTATACTTGGGAAGTGATGGCGGCGGCATCTATGTACTTAATTCCGCCAACAACAAGATCGATCATCTAGGTATTGCAGACGGTCTGACCTCAGAGGTTATTTTAAGGATAAAATACGACAAATACCGGGATGTGCACTGGATCATTACCAGTAACTCCATAGCCTATATGAAGGACAAAAAGATCACCACGGTCACATCCTTCCCTTACGCCAACAACTTTGACATGTTCTTCAACGACAGAGGAGACATATGGGTCCTGTCCAGCGCAGGGATATTTGTGGTGGATGCCCAGGAGATGATGGAGGACAGCAATTTAGTATATGAGCAGTTGGACGGTGAAAGCGGCCTGCCCTATGTGACCACGGCAAATTCCAGAAGCTATATTGACGAGAACGGGGTTTTGTATATATCGGGAACCAAGGGCATCACCATGGTCAATATCAACGACCAGTCCGAGGATCTGTCAGTTATAAAGCTGGCTCTTCCCTTTGTGGGCGTGGATGACGAAATGGTTTATCCTGATGAAAACGGCAATATAGAGATACCATCTGACTGCAAAAGACTTACCATATATCCCTATGCGCTGTCATATGCCCTTAACAATCCCAAGCTCAAATACTATCTGGAGGGCTTTGACGAGGACACCCTTACCACTACCAAGCGGGAGCTTAAGGAAGTCACCTACACAAACCTTAACGGCGGCAAATACACCTTCCACCTGGATCTCATGTCCGCAGATGACCAGAAGGTGGTGAAGTCCATTGATCTTAACATCAACAAGAAAAAGGCATGGTACGAATACAGATGGGTCAATTTTCTTTTTATTGCCCTTGGCATACTTTTGATAGTGGCTCTGATATTTTTGTACTTTAAGAGAAAAAGTGATGCTGCTCTTAAAAAAGAGCAGGAGACCCGGGTGCTCATCAACGAGATCACCAGAGCCTTTGCAAAAACCATCGATATGAAGGACCGGTACACCAACGGTCATTCCTTCAGAGTGGCAAATTATACCCGGATGCTGGCAGAAAAGCTTGGCTACTCAAAGGATCAGATAGACGATATGTACAATATTGCCCTGCTCCATGATATAGGAAAGCTGGCTATACCGGATGCCATTTTAAATAAGCCCGAGGGCTTAAATGACGAGGAATATGAGATTATGAAAAGTCATGCCGCCAAGGGCTATGAGGTGCTAAAAGAGATCACCATTGCACCTGATCTTGCCATAGGTGCAGGATATCACCACGAAAGGCTGGATGGAAAGGGCTATCCCAACGGTCTTATGGGAGACGAGATCCCCTATGTGGCTCAGATCATAGCCGTGGCAGATACCTTTGATGCCATGTACTCCACCAGACCCTACAGAAAAAAGCTGCCCATAGATACAGTTTTGACCGAGCTTAAAAATGTTGCAGGCACCCAGCTTAACGCCCTTGTAGTGGAAAAGCTTGTTGCCTTGGCTGAAGAAGGCAGGATAAAATAATCCGGGTTTTATAAAAACATTCTGGGTCTGGAAAGAGCAGCCTCTTCCTCATCATCCAGCCTGCGCTCAGCCATAAGCTCCTCCTTTGCACGGTTTCTGTACTCTCTGGGGGACATATGGTATGCATCCTTAAATACACGGTTGAAGGTGCGCTGACTTTCAAACCCGGCATTCTCGTAGCTTTCGGTTATGGTCTGATTTGTGTATTTCAGCAGGTAGGTGACATACTGCAGCCGGGTATTGTTGAGATACTGGTTAAAATTGGTATGAAAGGTGCCGGAAAAGATCCTGGAGAGGGCATAGGGGCTGACATACAGATCCGACGCCATTGAGGTAAGTGTGATCTCCTCTGTAAAATGCTCCGCTATGTAGGACACCGTCCTGAATATCAGGTCATTGCCGTCGATCTCTTTTCTTTCCGACAGCTTAAGCTCAGGCAGAAGTCTTGCCAGTATGATCTGTAAAAATGCCTGGTGTATCACCTCGTCATTGGGATCTATGTCTTTTCTTTTATTTTCAGCTCCGGTCTGTTTTAACCCCTTTGTGGTATCCTTTGCCACCTTCATCTGTGCCAGTCTGTCAAAGGCATATATCACATCAGGATGGACCCTGTCAGCGGCGATCACCGGAGTTTCGGGAGCCTGCTGCTGCAAAGTGGTAAGGTATGAGCCTGAAAGAGCAGGATTTGCCAGCACCACTATCTGGCGGTTTTTTCCCTTGCCAAATACCTGATAGTGATGAATGAGATCGGGAAAGATCACAGCCACATCCCCTTCATTCATGTGATAAAGCTCCTGTCCTACCCCCACCTCCTGGGTACCGCTGGTTACATACACCAGCTCCACGGCGGTATGAATATGGGGCGGCACATGATTGGACTTTTTTTTATGGACTTCAAATTCTTCTACATCTTCAAATACTGCATACATCAGGTATTGCCCTTCCTATGGATCCCTGTTTTGATCCGCCCCCGGCGGACTTTACAGTGGGAAATGAAACCCCCAAGCAATATGCCCGGGGGTTAGTCGATCAAAATATCACTTTGTCATTGACAGGATGGTGTCACTACACGGCACGTATATTCTTGGTAGCGATCACGTCTACTCCCGTATCACATACATTTGCCATGACCACGTCACCGATCTTGACCGGTGCAGCCACCTCTACTGACTCTAAAGCCTTGGCGATATCAAATATCTTGCCCTTGGGTATATCTGTCTTGGTCTTGCAGGACACCATGTTCAGATGTCCGCCGGTGACTCTTACGGTAGAGGTGACGATACGGGTAGGATTGGTTACCTCTTTACGGGCATAGTCATCACCGCGCTTGCAGGTGTTTCCCGTAACTTCCTTTACTTCGCCGCCCTCCATTTTGACGGTGATCTGGCAGCCCATGGGGCAGCCGATACATGTAAGGTGTCTTTCTTCCATATCTTATGCCTCCTCTATCTTAATGGTTATATTTGAAATATCCGGATATTCCGAAAGCTGCTTTTTGGTGATGACCACCTGCTCCATCTCACCGGGAGCCATAACCTGCTTTTTACGCTTGCTGATCTGTGTATCTCCAAAGTAGGTGGCTATTGCCTTGTTCTTATATACATCACCGACTCTGAAACGAACTGTGACTGTATCCTCCATGTCATCGGGTCTGATATACTTGGGAACAGTGTATCTCACTCCATCTACCGGCAGGATCTCAAGCTTTCTGCCGCTCTCCTTTTTGCCCTGAAGAATATATCTGGCTGCATTTTTACCAGCCTGTGTAGCCTCCTGGGAAACAAAGTCAACCAGATCATGAACATGAAGCACGTTACCACAGGCAAATACTCCGTCTATGGAGGTCTCTAAGGAATCATTTACAATAGGTCCTGAAGTAATGGGTGAAAGCTCAACTCCCGAATTGCTGGAAAGCTCGTTTTCGGGGATCAGTCCGCAGGAAAGTAACAGGGTGTCACAATCATAGTGGATCTCTGTACCCGGGATGGGCTTTCTGTCGGGACCTACCTCTGCAATGGTAATGCCCTCTACACGCTCCTTACCCTCGATATCCACCACTGTGTGGGAAAGCTTAAGGGGTATGCCAAAATCATCCAGACACTGAACTATATTTCTCTTAAGTCCGCCGGAATAGGGCATAAGCTCTGCCACTACCAAAACCTCGGCGCCCTCTAAGGTCATACGGCGTGCCATAATAAGTCCGATATCACCGGATCCCAGGATCACTACCCTACGGCCGGGCATGTAGCCCTCCATATTTACCAGACGCTGGGCTGTACCTGCTGAAAAGATACCTGCAGGTCTGTAACCCGGAATATTAAGAGCTCCACGGCTCCTCTCACGGCAGCCCATGGCAAGTACCACTGCCTTGGCAGGAATGGTGAACATACCGTCTGTAGAATTCATTGCTGTAATGGTTTTATCAGGTGCTATATCCATTACCATTGTATTAAGCTTGTAATCTATGCCACGCTCCAAAACCTGGTCAATAAAGCGCTGGGCATACTCGGGTCCTGTCAGCTCCTCCTTGAAGGTATGAAGACCGAAACCATTGTGGATGCACTGGTTAAGGATACCTCCCAGCTCGTGGTCACGCTCGATAATGAGAATATCCTGCAGCCCCTCGTCTCTGGCTGCTACGGCGGCAGCAAGTCCGGCAGGACCACCACCAACGATTACTAAATCATAATTTTTCATCCTGTGATCCTCCTTATATCTGCTTATTGTAGCCGAATACTATCTTGGCATCCGGGCCATTCTTTGTCACGTCAAATGCGCTCATGGGAACTTCACGCTCAAGGATCTCCATAACTCTGGGTGAACAGAAGCCTGCCTGGCAGCGTCCCATACCGGCTCTGGTACGACGCTTGACACCGTCTAAATCCTTTGCTCCCAAAGTACGGTGGATAGCATCCAAGATCTCACCCTCTGAAATGGACTCGCAGCGGCAGATGATCTGTCCGTATGCAGGGTTCTTTTTGATCAGCTCATTCCTCTCCTCAATGGACATATTGGAAGGATTTAAGATACCCTTTCTCTTGCCGTTAAAATCAGGATCATCCGCAAGTCCCAGTTTGTCTGAAACCAGTCCGGCGATCATAACACCTATGGCAGGTGCGGAGGAAAGTCCGGGGGATTCAATGCCTGCTGCATCAAAGAATCCGGGAGCATCCTCTGCCTCTCCCAGTATAAAGTCCCCATCATCCTCATGGGCACGAAGTCCGGCAAATGAAGTGATAACGGATCTCATGGGAACGTTTTTAACAGAACGTGCTGCTGTAGCTCCTAAGCTACCAAGTCCATCACCGGTGGTATTAACACCTTCCTTATTGTCCACATCCTCAGCGGTGGGTCCAACCAAAAGGTTGCCATGTACGGTGGGGGTGACCAAAACTCCCTTACCCATCTTGGAAGGCAACTGGAAGATGGTGTGGCTTACATGGTTGCCGGCAGTCTTGTCCAAAAGACAATACTGACCCCGGCGTGCCACTATATGGATCTTTTTGCCGGATACCATATTGTGTATCTCATCAGCGTACACACCGGCGGCATTGACCACTGTCTTTGCCTCAATGGTGCCGTCATTGGTCTCGATAGCATAGCCCTCGCCTGCCTTTTTTACATTTTTCACTTCGGTGGAAAGCTTAAACTCCACACCGTTATCGGCTGCATTTTCAGCCAAAGCATAATTCAGATGGAAGGGACACACGATACCGCCTGTAGGCACATATAAAGCATCTACCACCTCATCAGCGATATTAGGCTCCATCTTCAGTATCTCGTCCCTGTCTATTATCTTAAGATCGGGCACCCCGTTTTTGATACCCTGATCATAAAGCTCATCAAGCACTGCACGATCCTGGTCTGCTGTCCTGACCACAAGTGAACCGTTTCTTTTGAAGGGAAAGTCAAGATCCTCCGACAGCTTATCAAACATGCCATTCCCCTCTACATTAAGCTTTGCCTTGAGTGAACCGGGCTTCGCATCATATCCTCCATGGATGATGGCGCTGTTGGCTTTTGTGGTGCCGCAGCATAAGTCCTGTTCCCGCTCGATGACTACGGCATTAACTTTCTTTTTGGAAAGCTCTCGTGCAATAGCACTGCCAATGACGCCGCCACCGATGATCGCTACATCATACATACTTTTGCTCCCTTCTCATATCATCTATTAACCTGTCTGTCAGACAAAAATCGTCTAATGCGCCGTCTCAGGATCGAGACGACACACTAAAAAAATTATAGTCCAATTTCCTTAAAATCACAAGGATAATCTATAGCTTGACCGCGTAAAAATGTACTCGGAACAGAAAATAGACATTCATACAGCTTTCCGATACCACACCTGCTTTTCTTCAATGGCAACGGTGACTACGTCACCTGTCACATTGATCAGATTCTGTATCCCTCCAAAAAACGCTTCCAAGTAAACTGCTGTCGGGATCAGGACATCGCCCTGCAGGAACAAGGCGACGATCAGCGTTCCGATCAGGATCGACCCTGGCTGATTCGGGGCACCAAAAGAAAGAAACACGACTAAAATCGCAATGACAGTGATATGATACCACGAAGCCTGATTTCCCAGCATGAATATGAAGAGCATCGACTCCAACATGATGAGAAAACAGTTTCCATCAAGATTGAGTTGGGCCAGAACCGCAAACTTGTCGGATATCCTTTTGCGGTCCATTCCATAATTTCTTACACAGTACCGGATAATAAACGGAACCGCATCAATCGCAGACCCGATCTTGAAGTTTTCCTTCAGCAAAGCCGGAAGGTGCCTCAAAAAAGGTCTCAGTCTGACACCTCCGATCAAAAGCCGAATCAAATAAAACGCCGCCATGACCACCAGACTTGCCACTGCCATGCCGACGACCGCCAGGATCATAAGAAGTGTTTCATACCCTTCCCCCAAAAGCGGATACAGCAGAGCCAAAAAAAAGAAAAAAGGAAAGACGCTCATGACAATCTGAAGCATTCTGGAAAACAGCGTATAGCAGGCGTCGACCGCCTTTTTCATCTGGTCGAAGTATTTTCCGGCAGTACAAAAGGCATACGTCACAATAATGGCTACAACGATCATCGGCACCGGCATAATGGTTGTAAACGGCTCAAATATGTTGGACGGCACCATCGACACGATCAGTTCGACAAGCGAAGGGGCTTCCCCTCCGATCGGGGTGCCTTCCGAAAGCTCGGTCAGCTGCTCGCTCATGACCAAAGATACGATCAAACCGGTTATGATCGCCAAGATAACCACAATGACAGAAGTTATGAGTGTCTTGATCTGCAGTTTTCTTCCTGTGGAGTTTCTTTCCGAGATGATGTAGATATCGGTGTAGTTTTTTAATAAAGAAAAAAAAGTTGCCGGCGCACCTATCATCAGCATGCCATTGGAAAACATTTTTATCAGCGGAAAAACGATGTTGTCCGCAATAATCAGTTGATCTTTCATGCTCACGCAGGCGTTGATTGGAATGTAGACCAGCACCGCTAACAGGATGGTGCCGAGTTCCAGAAAAAGCGTAGTCTGAAAACTCCTTTTCACGGCGATATGAATTCGATTATATCCGTTCCAATAACTGTGATCAAATTTATCTTCGAACGCCTTAAGAATACTGGCCTCAGGGGAAGTGCCGCCGACCGGAGCGAAGGGTTTTCCTTCAAACCCAAGGTTTATATTGATCTCTCCAAAACTATTTGTTACGCTGACCCTTAACAGGGTATCTTGATTGAATCCCTGATCGAGCAGACTGGAAAAAAGCGCCTCAAGCACAACAAACGTTTCTGACATTATTTCCTTGCTGATATTGTTTCTGCTCAATCTCTTTTCTATAAACGTACGTATCTCCTCAAAGTATTCCACCGATGCCGGTATTTCCATGGATATTGAATTTTTTGCATTCAATCTATTTGCAGTCCTTTCTGTCTTTACAGGGATATATGTTTTCCTGTGAAAGCAAAGCTTTTTAACCTATAGCTTCGCCACTATGGCGTCATAAAATTCGTCAAATTCCGTAAAAGCCGGGTACTGGGGATAGTCAGCCCTTATGGCATCAGTGGTTCGGAATAAAAATCCCGCACGGCTGGCTTCGATCATAGCCAGATCATTAAAGCTGTCTCCGGCGGCAATGGTGGTAAATCCACAGGACTGGAGAGCCCGAACCGTGGTAAGCTTGCTCTTTTCACAGCGCATGTGATAGTCTGTGATGGTTCCGTCCTCTGCCACCTCAAGCTCATTGCAGAAAAGCGTGGGCCAGTCCAGCTTCTTCATAAGGGGCTTGGCAAACTGCTCAAAGGTATCACTTAGTATGACCACATTGGTTTTTGCTCTAAGCTTATCCAGAAATTCCTTTGCTCCCGGCAGAGGATCTATACCCTCTATGGTCTTTTGGATCTGGGGCAGTCCCAGCCCGTGCTCCCTTAAGATGTCCAGCCTGTAGTGCATAAGCTTGTCATAGTCCGGCTCGTCCCTGGTGGTTCGCTTAAGCTCCGGTACCCCCACTGCATCAGCAAAGGCTATCCATATCTCGGGTACTAATACCCCCTCCATGTCCAAACATACTACTGTCTGCATAAACGTCCTTCCTTTCGATCAATACAGGGTGATCTTTTATTTCATCACCACAAAAATAATTATATCCACAACGATACCCAGCACAAAGCCTCCAAGTACCTGCAAAGGCGTATGCCCTACAAACTCCTTTAGCTTTTCTTCGGGAGTCATGTCCTCATCATACACCATCTTTATCATGTCATTTAGGATCTTTGCCTGCTTTCCCGTCTCCAGCCGCACCCCCATGGCATCATGCATCACAATAAAGGCAAGCATAATAGCCACGGCAAAAACAGGAGTATCGAATCCGGCTACAAAGCCTGTAGCCACCGCTATGGCTGTAACTGTGGCTGAGTGGGCACTTGGCATACCGCCGTCCCCTAAAAGCCTTTTTATATCAAGAGTATGGTTTACTATGGCATAGGTTATAGTCTTAAGGATCTGCGCTGATGCCCAGGATGCCACACCTGCCACCAATATCCTGTTTGATATGAGTTGTTCTATATAATTCATTTATCACACCTTTTGCATCCAGCGTTCGCATACAGATACCATATCCCCGGGCTGGAACCTGATCCGGCCGTTGGGGATCACCACCTTGCCGTGCCTGATAATGGATACCACCACCATATCCTCAGGAATATCCAGATTTCTGAGATACTCGCCATTCCAGGGATGGTCGTCATTTACCATGAATTCCCTTGCTCTGATGCCGTGCTCATTTTTATACTCCAAAGCTCCCATCACCAGCTCATCATTGGCACAGATCATGGTATTGCCTTTGGGGATCAGGATCTTATCTCCACGGATCACCGCTACCACCACAAGCTCCGGCGGCAACACTATCTCTTTAAGTCTCTTTTGGACATAGGGGTGATCCTCCTCGATCTGAATGGTAACAAACAAAAGATCGCTGTTTACGGAGACATCATCCAATGGTTTCATTCTGGTATACTGCTCTACAAATCCCGCAGAAATAATACCTGTAGGTATAGCCACCAGACCAACCCCCAAAAATGAAAGCACTATTGCCACCGCCCTGCCTAAGGATGTAACGGGGTAAATATCGCCATATCCCACAGTCAAAAGCGTAGACACGGACCACCACAGTCCCGAAAAAGCATTTTTAAAAACCTCGGGCTGGGCATCATGCTCTATTCCGTACATCAAAAGCGACGAGGCCAGCATCATGGTAATTACGATCGCCACTGATGAAGCTATCTGTCTGCTTTTGGATTTCAAAACATCTATAACTATGTTAAAGGCATCATACTGGGCATTGATCTTAAAGACCCTGAATATCCTGAATATCCTTAAGACCCTGAATGCCACCATGCCCCATGGAAGCATCACGATAAAATAGGGCAGGATGGACAACAGATCAACCATGCCAAAGGGAGACAGTATGTACTTAAATCTCGCCTTTATGGGGCTGACTCCCGGATATTCATAATCTGCCGTCCATATCCTGAGTATGTACTCAATTATGAACAAAACCACCGTGACATACTCCATAATATGAACCCAGCGGTTCATGGTGGGAGGCAGGGAAAATGTCCCCACATACAGTGCCAGGATATTAATGATAATTGCCGCACAGATCACATAGTCGGCTATCCTGCTTACGATATCTTCCCGGCTTCCGATCTGGATTATATCGTATACCCTTTTTCGTATCCCGGTGTCTTTTTTTGCGATCATATCCGCCTCGTTATATTGATGGTTCAAGTGAAAAACAGGTCTCATCCCACTGCACTTGAACCATGTACTTAGATTTCAAAAATGGAAGCATATTCAGCCAGGGCACCCTCAGTATCGTGTGCCAGAACACGCTTTGCCAGGATCTTGCCCAACTGTACACCCTCCTGGTCGAAGCTGTTGACATTCCAGATAAAGCCCTGGAACATCACCTTATTCTCAAAGTGAGCCAGAAGGGCACCTAAGGATCTGGGATCCAGACTCTCGCCTATAATAATGCTTGAGGGACGTCCACCCTGAAATCTCTTGTTGGGATTTTCATCATCCTTGCCGCAGGCAAATGCCACTATCTGGGCAACAACATTGGCACAAAGCTTCTTTATGCTGGTGGATCCCTCGATCACCACATCATTTTCGTACTGGCTCTTTTTGAAGCCTACAAACTGCAGAGGCACGATATCCGTACCCTGATGCAAAAGCTGGTAGAAGGAATGCTGACCGTTGGTACCGGGCTCACCAAATATCACAGGTCCGGTCACATAGTTTATGGGCTCACCAAAACGGTTTACAGACTTACCATTAGACTCCATATCCAACTGCTGCAGATGTGCAGGGAAGCGCAAAAGAGCCTGGGAATAAGGAAGCACTGCAGTAGCAGGATAACCCAGGATATTTCTCTCATAAAATCCGATCAGCGCATCTAACATGGCTGCATTTTTAAGAGGATCCGTCTCTGCCGCAGTACGGTCAGCCTCGGCTGCTCCCTCTAAAAACTCCGCAAAGGTCTGGGGTCCAAATGCCAGAGACAGCACAGCTCCACCTACTCCTGAGGTGGATGAGTAACGTCCGCCAATATAGTCATCCATATAAAAGGCTGTCAGGAAATCCTCGCTTTTAGCCAGGGGAGAGGTCTCTGATGTCACGGCTATCATGTGCTTTGAAGGGTCAAGTCCTGCCTTTTTTAATGCATCCGTCACAAATGCCTGATTGGTAAGGGTCTCCAATGTAGTACCTGATTTGGATACTAAGATGAAAAGTGAGTGCTCCAGATCTACCTTTTTGATCACATTTGTGGCATCATCAGGATCCACATTGCTGATAAACTCAGCCTGCATCATGAACTTTCCCATTTTGCGGGCCCAGCCCTCCAATGCGAGATACATGGCTCTCGGTCCAAGATCGGATCCGCCGATACCTATCTGCACCACTGTGGTAAACTTTTCACCCTTGCCGTTTACGATTTCACCATTGTGAACCTTATCGGCAAATTCTGCTATCCTGCGCTGTTCATTTACGTAAAACTCTCTTTTATTTACACCGTCTGCCACCACATCATCCCCAAGCTGTCCTCTGGTAAGATGATGAAGCACCATGCGTTTTTCACCTGTATTTATAACTTCACCATTGTAAAGTGCCTTGAACTTATCGGAAAGCTCTGCTTCTTGTGCCAGCTTCTTTAAAAGCCCAAGTATGTCCTCATCCACTGCCTTGGCAGCATAGTTAAAGGACATATTGCACGCCATGGGCACCGAATACTTTTTTACCCTCTCTGCACCGTTTTCTCCTGCCATTACCTGAGGCAGATCCACCTTCTTTGCGGATCTAAGTTCTTCATATGAAGCTAATTTGTCAAGATCATTCCAATTTGCCATTGTTTCCCTCCTAAATATGTCTGTATCATCTTTATATATGTTTTTTTACATGGAAAGCTCATCCCGGATCGCCAGCATCTCTTCATCAGAGAATTTCACATGTGACCAGGTCAATATATTTCTGTCGTCATTATATCTGGGCAGCAAATGGACATGCAGATGAAAAACTGTCTGGCCTGCTGCCTCGCCATTGTTCTGAAGTATATTAAAGCCTTCGCATCCCAGCCTTTTAGTCATAGATGTAGCCAGCTTTTTGGCAAGAGGCATGATCTTTGCAGCCACCTCGTCCGAAACTTCATATATATTGTCAAAATGCTCCTTGGGAATAATAAGGGCATGTCCCCTGGTTGCCGGATCCGCATCCAAGATCACCTTAAAATCATCATCCTCATAGATGCTGTTGGTGGGGATCACCCCATTCGCCAGCTTGCAAAAAATACAATCATCCTTTTTCATATTTTCCTCCTTATCGCTCCATGAACTGTATGGCCTCATCCAGCATTCTTATAACCTTGACCGGACCCTTGGCAGACAGATCTCCCATGGTAAAAGCCTTTTGAAAGGTGGCTCTTCCTGATATGATCTCATCCATGACCTCCGGTGTAAGCCGGATCTCCACATCCACATCCGGCACCTCGCCGTAGTGGCATATGATCTCATCATTGTCTATTCCAAGATATAGAGGTCTCGCCATACCTTCAATAATAAACTGATAGCTTACCCTCATCATCTCCTGGGGAACAAAGTGGGTCCTTATGCTGTCAATATAATCCATCCTGCTGTCCTCTGCCCTGTTTCCCAGTTTATTCCTGTACAGGTAGGAAAGCTCTATCACGTCCTGCTTTTGCTTCTGGACATAAGCGTCATCCGCCAGATTTCTGGAAAGCTGTTCACTCTCCTGGGGAGTAAGCTCCAAAGTCTCACTTCGCATAATGGTCCTGGTGATAGCCTGATTGCTGGCAGGCAGTGAGGTTGCCTTTTGTGAGATGGTTCTGTACAGATTCTCCGCCTTTTTTTCTATGATATGTAAAAAGCTCTGATCCGATTCAAAGGTGGTCCTGTCCTCCACATATCCGCACAAGCCGCTGCAAAGATGACCTCCCAATATCTCCCAGGCATTCTCCAGGGTCATCATACCCTCCCGCTCACCGTAGGTTTTGGATATGACCACCGGCTGCATATATATCTCTGCCATACGGCTCTTGTCTCCATAGAGCCAGCAGGCATCCAAAAACTGGGTCATGTAGCCGCCTATTCCCATCCACTCCACTGTTGTGGCAAGGATAATACCGTCAGGCTCCTTTAAAGTCTCCGGCAGGGTGGTTATTTCATTTTTGTTCTCATACAGGTTATAGGTATGTACCTCAACCCGCAGTTCCTCCAGCACAGCCTCCATCTTTTTTAAAACATAGAGGGTGGGGTCATCCAAAACCCCTCTGCCGCCGTAGTATATATTGATCTTCATAGATAATCTCCGATATAAAAAACCTCACATCATTATAGTAGATATACAGTTCTGCCGCAAGAAAAAAAGGATCATCTGGAAAAAAGATGATCCCGGATTATCAGCTTATACTGTCTATCAGATCCGCGATTGCCGCCACACCGTCCATCTGACCGCTGGCATTCATGGCATCAATATATTTTTGCCGCTCACTGTACACCTGCTTTACGGCTGCACAGATGGTATCCTCGTTTACTCCCTCTTCTTCCATCACATAGGAAAAGCCCTGGGCTTCAAAGGATCTGGCGTTGAGGATCTGGTCCCCCCGGCTGGCACCCAATGACAGAGGTATCAGTATGTTGGGCTTTTTTAAGGCTAAAAGCTCACAAATGGCATTGGCTCCGGCTCTGGATATGACAATATCGGCTGCGGCAAAGAGATCCGGCAGCTCTTCCGAAATATATTCATATTGTACATATCCTTGGCGCTGATTTAATGACTCATCCAAATTGCCCTTGCCGCAGAGATGTATTACGGAAAAATCCCTAAGGAGATCATCCAATGCACCCCTTACAGCGGTATTAACAAAGACCGATCCCTGACTGCCGCCGATTATAAGAAGCACCGGCTTATCCGGTTTAAGTCCCGTAAATTCAAAGGCTTTAGCGGGGTCTCCCGATAGAAGCTCCGCCCTTATGGGTGTCCCCGTTAAAACCGCCTTATCCTCCGGCAGGTTCTTTAAGGTCTCAGGGAAATTACAGCATACCTTTGTGGCTCCCCTCATAGCTATCCTGTTGGCAAGGCCCGGGGTCATATCCGATTCATGTATGATTGCCGGTATATGCAGGCGTCCTGCTGCTAAAACCACAGGAACCGACACAAAGCCCCCTTTGGAGAAAACCACATCCGGTCTTTCCTTTTTTAGGATCCTTTTTGCCTGAAAATACCCATGGATCACCCTGAAAGGATCTGTAAAATTCTTAAGATCAAAGTATCTTCTAAGCTTGCCGGAGGCTATACCGCTATAGGGTACACCGGCGCTTTTTACAAGCTCCTTCTCCATCCCGTTATAGGAACCTATGTAGGATACCTCATATCCTCTTTTTTTAAGCTCAGGCAATAAAGCTATATTGGGGGTTACGTGACCCGCAGTGCCCCCTCCTGTTAAAATTATCTTTTTCATGCCCATCATTATACAACGACATAAAAAAATGGGCAAGTGGCTCATACCACCCTATACACCATATCTGCAAATGCCACCACATCCAGACGGTTAAGCTTCTGGGGCTTTTGATATGCCAGTATCTCTCCATTGACATAGGTTCCGTTTTTGGAATTGAGATCCTCTATGAAATATCCGCCGTCATGCCGGGTGATCCTGGCATGGTAACGGCTGACGGCATCCGAGGAAAGAACAGCATCATTACCATTTGGTCTGCTTCCTATGGAAAAGGGGCTCTTTACCAGCTCTATATCGCTTCCGCCGCGACCTCCGGATTCATACATCAATTTGCCGCTGGCTCCAAGGGAGTCATGGCTTAAAAGTACTGTACCCTCTTCCCTTTGAACCACCTCATCAAATTCAATATCCTGAAATTCCTTCTTTTCCGGTAAAAGCCGGCTTTTGGGTATGATCATTTTGGGCAAAAGCCCCTTTATCTTTTCCTTAAGACTGAAACGGACAGAGACTTTGGGATCCTCTTCCACAGTGGGTTCTGCAATGGGTTCCACAGTGGATTTCTCCCCGGAAAACTCCTCCCATGGATCTGCCCCCATGCGGCAAAGTCTGTTCATAGTATCATCCTCCGTAAGTATATCCTCTTCTGCTCCCTTATATCTTTCCTTAATGCAATTTATAAGGTCGTAAAAGGAAAACTCTTCTCTTTCAGAAATGGCATTGAGCTCATAACAAAGACCGGTAATGTCACTTTTGGAATGATCCACCTCGGATATCAAAAGACCCGTCAGTTCTCTTAGCTGGTCCTCTAAATCATCATGGTCTGTAGCGCAAAAACAAAGTCCGGCGTAATACAGGGTCCCTCTTTTCTCAAAAAACAGTGCATCAGGACACATTAAAATATTCTCCTGGCGGATCAGGTATTTTGCAATAGCGCTTTGTGCCTCCTCCATGGCAGTAAAAAGATCCTGCAGCAGCTCCAAAGATATCCCTTGTGCTTTTATTATATCCTTAAAGGATCTCATGCCGCTGATATCATACCAGAACTGGGTATTGCCATTCAGCTTTATGGTGTGAAAGTCCAAAAGATGGGGAACATCATTTTTTGTAAGCATCTCCCTTTCATAACCCACCGGCATTTCACTGCCCTCTAAAAGCATGTAGCTTCCCTTGGCGGTACGTCTGTATTCTATTTTCATGATCCCTCTCCCTCTTGGTCTTTATCTGAATCCATGTATATGTTTCCGATCCTCTCTATTGCCCTGGTAAACCTGAATGTATCCTGGGGTCTTGTTTCATAGCTTTCACAGGCGGCTACCCTGGTCATGGCTGCACCATACAGGTCTATCCCCCTCATAAACAAAAGCCCCATAAAGATCATGCAAGTTCCCATGACTGCAGCCGCCTCCACCGTATATGAGGCCTTAAGCCTGTATGGGAAAAATTTCTCACTTTTAATATGTTCTCCAACTCTTTGTTTTATATTCATCATGTAGGCATCCCTCCATTACTTAACATGACCAGTAAAAACCCTGCAAACAAAAATGGTACAAAAGGCAGCTCGTATCCCCGGCTCTTCTTAAAAAAGACAAGCATCATAACCCCGGCAATGGCGGCGATAATAAGACCTGTCCATAGCATCATGATATTTGCCCAAAAGCCCATATACACGCCGGTTACTATTAAAAGTATGGCATCCCCCTTACCTATTTTTTCCCGGCTAACTATACTAAGTATGTATGCCACCAGTCCCGGAAGCATGCCGCTTACCATGGATATCAGCTCCAATCTGCCGTAGTAAAGATGCATGATAACTCCTGCTATCCCCCAGAACATCATGGGTATCACCGGGATCGTCTTTTTTCTGATATCCTCAAAGGACAAGTACAAAAACATACCTGCCATACACAGTGCTTCCATTATTCACCTCCGCATTTCATACAGGCATGATAGTGCTTTTTTGCCTCTTCAAGTGACATCACATTTACCGTCCTTTTCAAGCCGCTGCATCCTGTCTCGCCGTGATAGCACTCTCCCCAGCTTGTAATATACACCACATCCCCGGATCTTTTACCGCACATGGGACAACAGTAATATGTTCTGCCGCTGTTATTTCTTCTC
>CAMOZG010000014.1 GCA_946630825.1 uncultured Lachnospiraceae bacterium | reverse complement strand
AAACTCCTGCTCAATTATATTTCCTATGAGCATCACCTTTCCTCCCCCCAGCATATCCGATATGGCAAAGGTGGTAAGGGATGGGATAAATACCATGATCACTCCGCTTATGACCCCGGGCAGTGACAGGGGCCAGATTATCTGGGAAAACACCCGAAGCCTGGTAGCTCCAAGGTCGTGAGCCGCCTCTATAAGCCTCTGGTCTATGGACAGGATAGTATTATATACGGGAAGCAGCATAAAAGGCAGGTAGTCATAAACCATGCCAATAACAATGGCAGCCGCTGAATTCCCCAGATCCTGGGGCGGCAGCCCCACTGCCCTAAGAATCACATTTAAGACCCCGTTTTTTGAGAGTAAAAGCTGCCAGGACATGATGCGCAGCACATAGTTCATCCACATGGGCGCCACCACTATGAGTATCATCACTCCCGTCTCATTTACCCGAAGGCTTTTTAGTATAAGGGACAATGGATAAGCCAAAAGCAGACATATCCCGGTACACAAAACCGCCAGCAAAAGGGACATGAGAAATGACCTGATATGCACTGCCGACAATGCCTCTGCAAAATACTCTCCCGTGACCCTGCCCTTTTCATCAAACACGGCATATCTCACCAGCATAAATATGGGCACCAGGGCAAATACTATCATCCAGTATATGTATGGCAGGGCGAAGCGCTGTCTCATCTTCATATTTCCTTTGCCCCCTGTATCATATTTCTTATATTAAAGGGATCCACATGTATGCCTACCTTTGTGCCTACGGGGGTAGGCATGGTGGAGCAGGCCTTCCACTCATATTCATCTGTTTTTACGGTAATGTGATAAAAAATGCCCTTGAATATGATATCACTTACCACACCGCAGATCTGTCCTGCCAAAGGATCCACCAGCTCCACATCCTCAGGTCTTATCATCACGTCAACAGGTGTGCCTGACAAAAAGCCCTCATCAGTACAGGGAAAATCCACTCCCTCAATAGAAACCACAGAGGGAGATGACATCCGTCCGGTCTTTAAATTTGCCTCTCCGATAAACCTTGCCACATAGGCATTTTTAGGCTCGTTGTAAATATCCTCAGCGCTGCCTATCTGCTCGATCATACCATGATTCATGACCACTATCTGGTCTGACATGGTAAGGGCTTCCTCCTGGTCATGGGTCACATACACAAAGGTGATCCCCAGCTCCTCCTTAAGCTTCATAAGCTCGATCTGCATGGATTTCCTGAGCTTTAAGTCCAAAGCCCCCAGAGGCTCATCCAAAAGCAGGATCTTTGGTTCGTTTACAATGGCTCTGGCTATGGCTATACGCTGCTGCTGTCCACCGGAGAGAGTCCCCGGATTTCTGTCTCCGTAGCCCTCTAAGTTCACCAGGGAAAGGGCATAGTCCACTCTGTCTGAAATATATTCCCGGGGATATTTTTTTATCTTAAGACCAAAGGCTATATTTTCAGCCACAGTCATATGGGTAAAAAGGGCATAATTCTGGAATACCGTATTTACCTCCCTTTGCTCAGGAGGCAGACCGGTGATATCCTTGCCTTCAAAAAATATATTTCCTGCGTCAGGCTTTTCAAAGCCTGCTATAAGCCTTAAGGTGGTGGATTTGCCGCAGCCCGAAGGTCCAAGGAGGGTCACAAAGGTATTTCTTTCAATCTTAAGATCCAGCCCCTTTAACACATCAGTTGTCTCAAAGGACTTTGCCACTCCCTTAAGCTCCAAAAGTATCCTGCTGCCCGGCTCCTGTGAATTTTCTTTAATACTAATATTTTCCTTCATTGCTCAATACACCTTGAGTTCCTTCCACATTTCTGAATAAAGCTCCATCACATCATCCGGGAGGGTCTCATACACCTCGCAGTTTTTAAGCACCTCCTGGGGCGGAAATACCAGCTCATCCTCCCTTATCTCCTCATCTAATGCGTTATATACCGCCAGATTCGGAGTGGGATAATAAACATATTCAAAATTTACCATACCCGCTTCCTCGCCGCAGAGATAGTCCAAAAAAGCCGTGGCATTTTCGGGATTTTGGCAGCGCTTTGTCATGCACCAGGAATCTATCCAGAGATTGGAGCCCTCCTTGGGAACCACATATGTGAGATCCTCGTTGTACTCGTTTGCCAGATATGCCTCTCCCGAATAGCAAACGGCTATGGTGGCATTGCCTGCTACCATTTCCTCCCTGACCTCGTCCACAAAATAAGCCTCCACATCCGGCTTTTGTTTTAATAAAAGCCTCTGGGCTTCAAGCATATGCTCCCTGTCTGTGTCATTTAAAGAATACCCCAGATATTTGAGGGCGCACATATAGGCATCCCGGATGGAATTTTGCATGATGATCTCCCCGGAGTAGCTTCCGTCAAAAAGCACGTCCCAGCTATCCACCTCACCTGTGATCTCAGATGAATTATATAAAAGCCCCACTGTGCCGTAAAAATAGGGAATGGAATAATTGTTGTCCGGGTCATAGGTCTGTGCCATGGCAAGTATGGCAGGATCCAGATTCCCGTAGTTTTCCATGGATCCTGTGTCGATCTGCAAAAGCTCATTTTCATCCATAAGCTTTTTAATTATGTACTCGGAGGTGCATATGAGATCATAACTGATGGCGCCGGATTTGTACTTGGTATACATCTCCTCAGGAGTGGTTGCCTCGTCATACAAGACCCTGATCCCCGTCTTATCGTAAAAATCCTCTAAAAGATCCCTGTCCAGATATTCGCCGTAATTTAAAACCGTAATGGTATTACTCCCGGCATCCGACACGGTTGCCTCCTCTTCAGGGTCGGCTCCGTATCTTGGATTTTGAATACTTCCGCAGCCTGTAAGAGTGGTAACGACCGACACAACCAATATAAAAGGCACCACCGACCTTACTGCATCAGACAGACCCTCCGTGATCCTGGGTCGTCCGATCTTCCCATCTGAGGGAAGAAGGTACACCAACAGAAGAAGGATAAGGACCACTGCAAAGATAACACTTGAAAGTGCAAACATCTGGGGCTTTATCCCCCTTTTAAGTTCGCCGTAGATCATGGTTGACAGGGTATCCACCCCTGCTCCTCTGGTAAAATAAGTCACCACGAAATCGTCCATGGACATGGTCAGGGCTATGAAAAATCCTCCCATTACAGAGGGAAAAAGTTCAGGCCAGATAACCTTTCTGTACGCCATGGAACGGGTAGCGCCTAAATCCCTGGCTGCCTCATACAGATGCCAGTCTATTCCCGAAAGTGCCGGCAGCACCGACAGCAGCACATAGGGTATGCAAAATGTAATGTGGGACAAAAGTATGCTCATCATTCCAAGACTTGAGAATCTGGAAAAAAACAGCATCAGGGTGATACCTGTAACTATATCCGCATTGATAAGTGGAATATTTCCCGCCCCGAGATAGACGGCAGCCTTGTTTTTTTTCATTGCCGATATGCCTATGGCAGCCAAAAGCCCGAGAACAGTAGCAAAAAAAGCCGCCACAAATGCTATTATAAGTGTGTTTTTCAGTGCTGTCATAATGGTGGCATCTGCAAAAAGCTCTCTGTACCACTTCAGTGTGAACCCTCCCCAGACGGCTCTGGATCTGGAATCATTTACGGAAAGTACAAACAGCACTGCAATGGGCGCGTAAAGAAAGATAAAGATCAGTGCTATATATAATTTTTTAAGACTGTTTTTTGTTTTTTTCATATCTTGCCCATTTTACTATATATGTGCTGATAATTCCACCCAAAAATGCAGGATGGAATTTCCATCCTGCATCTATATTGTGTTGTCTCAATCATCTTTTGAATTATTCGTGACCTCCGGCAGTCATCTGCGTCTTTTCTTCGGTCAACGTACTTCTCGCTTTATGACAGCACATCCTTCTTGCCAAAGAGGATCTTTCCTCCACGCTTAAGCACATAGGGTGCGATCTTGGAGAATTTTTCCTCAGCCCTGCACATATTGGAAGCGGCAGGAACATCCCTGGTGAGGTGGATGGCATCAAACTCGCACTTGGTGGTGCAGAGTCCGCATCCGATACAACGGTTTTCATCCACATGGGAGGCTCCGCAGCCTAAGCAGCGGGCAGCTTCCTTTTTGACCTGCTCCTCTGTAAGACAGAGTCTGAGATCCTCAAAGGTCTCGCTTGCCACACCGGTCTTTTTGCCGGGGATGGCACGTGGTGCATTGTCAAAACTCTCCAGCTTTGTCACATCCTCTATATCATCTTTGTTAAGTTCGATAAACTGTCTTCTGTCACGAGCCAGATCCAGACGATTGCCGGGATGTACGAAGCGGTTGATGGAAACAGCTCCCTCACGTCCGCCTGCTATAGCATCAATGGCAAACTTCGGTCCTGTAAATACATCACCACCTGCAAATATATCAGGCTCTGCAGTCTGAAGAGTCACAGGGTCGGCTATGATGCCGCCGTTGGGACGAAGCTCCACCTTGGTTCCCTTCAAAAGGTCGCCCCACTGGATGGACTGACCTATGGACATAAGCACATTGTCACAGTCAATGGTGATGGTCTCATTCTCATCATAGGTGGGTGCAAATCTATGGTCTGCGTCAAATACAGAAGTACACTTCTTAAATACTATACCCTTGACCTTGCCATTTTCAACCAGAACCTCCTTGGGTCCCCAGCCGTTTTTGATCTCGATACCGTCCTCTTTGGCTTCAGCCACCTCATCCTTGGCTGCAGGCATCTCCTCGGGGCTTTCTAAGCAAAGCATGGTAACCTTATTGGAGCCTGCACGCAGGGCGCTTCCTGCCACGTCAATAGCCACATTGCCGCCGCCAACTACTACAGTGTCACCGGAGAGCTTCATGCCATCTGTATTGATCTTTCTTAAGAAGTCAACACCCGTCATAACACCCTTGGCATCCTCACCGGGCACACCTGCAAGCCTACCGCCCTGGCAACCTACGCCTATGAAGAATGCAGCATATCCCTCGTCACGAAGGGACTGGATGGTCACATCCTTACCTACATCCACGCCGCATTTAAACTCAATTCCCATCTGGCGCATCACGTCGATCTCTGCATCTATGATCTGCTTTTCAAGCCTGTAGCTGGGAATGCCGTTCATCAGCATACCACCGGGACGTTTTTCCTTTTCAAAAACGGTGACCGGATATCCGTCCAGCCGAAGGAAGTATGCACAAGCAAGTCCTGCAGGACCGGAGCCTATAACTGCTACCTTATACTCGTCACCCCAGAAACCGCCGTCGTGCTTCTCGCAAAGAGGTACGTATCTCTTTTCCTTGTCCAGATCTAAAGATGCGATAAACTTCTTGATCTCATCTATTGCCAGAGGCTCATCCACCGTACCACGGGTACATGCGTCCTCACAGCGGCGGTTGCAGATTGCTCCGCAGATCATGGGCAGAGGGTTGTCCTGCTTAATAAGCTTTAAGGCATCCTCATACCGTCCCTCGGCTGCCATCTTGATATAGCCCTGGATAGCCAGATGTACCGGGCAGGCTGTCTTACAGGGTGCTGTACCTGTATCCCATACATTGATCTTGGCATCATCACGGAAGTTATAATTCCACTTTTCGGGTCCCCACTTACGTGCATTGGGCAGCTCTGTCTTGGGGTACTTAACCTCACTGCCGTCCTTTTTGCAAAGCTTCTGACCCAGCTTGGCTGCTCCCACGGGGCAGACCTCCACGCACTTGCCGCATGCCACGCACTTTGTCTTGTCCACATGGGCACGGTAAGCCGAAGCGGACATATTGGGGGTATTGTAAAGCTGGGAGGTACGAAGAGCATTACATACTCCTGCAGCGCAGTTGCAGATGGCAACTATCTTGCCCTCGCCATCAATATTTGTTATCTGATGTACATATCCATGGCGCTCGGCACGCTCAAGGATCTCGTATACCTCTTCCTTGGTGACATAGTGACCGATACCACGGTCGTCCATGTACTCAGCCATGTCTCCCATACCGATACAGTAGTCACCGCGGATCTGTCCGCTTCCCTCACCACGCATGGTCTGCTGCTTACGGCAGGAGCATTCGGATATGCCGTATCTGTCATACATATCTATCCATCTGGAAAGATGCTCCACCGGCACGGATTCGTTGCACATATTAACTTCCTTCTCAACAGGAATAACGTGCATACCTATACCGGAGCCTCCCGGAGGAACCATCTGGGTAATGCCTCCCAAGGGAAGCTGTGTCATAAGATTGAAAAACGTGGCAAGCTCAGGATGCTCGTCTGTCAAAGCCTCCTGCATCATCATAAACTCGGCAGAGCCGGGAACGAAGATGGGCAGCTCATAGCGGTATTCAAAATTCTCAGGATCCCTGGAGGATCTGGTCTGCTCGATAACACCGATCCAGCGAAGCCTCTCCACCATCTTCTGGGTGTCCTCCAAGGACATGCCATTCATCTCGGAAAGCTGCTTTACGGTATAGGGCACTCTGGTCTTTTTGAAATTCAAAAGGAACTTGACCTGCTCCTTATTGAGGATCTGATCCAAAAGCCAGTACTCCGGATCCCTGTTATTTACCTTGTTGGTGAACTTCTTCACGTAACGGTCCGTGATAAGAGTGGCAAGCTGCAAAACCAGCTTTTCCTTTTCCTTATCCGGTGCCACATAGTTGGGATCCATCCAGTAATCACGTTCGTTGATCATAGGATCCCCTTTAGTCATGTCCATGGGACGTAAGTTTTTAACCAGTCCCCGAACCTCCTTTTCAGTCGTAGACATCCCCTGCCCTCCTTTTTCTTTCATGGTTATGAGTTAATAATACATACTTATTTGATTCTTAAGTAACATTCAGATATCCAGCCCCTTCATTCGAAGCCGCAAAGCGCTAAATAACTATTCAGAACCCAGCTCGAATCCGCTTTGCTCCTTCTCGCTGTGGCTTCTCGCCAAAGAAATTTTTTCAAAGAATCGCTTATGAATGCAAGCATTCAATCGATTCTTTTCAAAAATTGCCTTGGTTCTGAATAGTTACATTTTAACAGAAATCTCCCCTTTTGTACACATTCTATTGTGAAATTGTAATAGAAAAAAGCCCGTCTCCTGCCATGGACAGATCCGTTACAAAACGGCTGTCGGAGGTCACGTCCTTTAAAAACTTTCTCATCCTCTCATGTATGGTACGGTCCCTGCGCTCAACGGCATATCTGGAGTCTATGATACTGCCGGAATCCCGTGCCAGCACATTGTCGCATAGGATCACAGAGCCTCTGTGAACCAGGGGCATCAAAAGCTTAAGATAGGTCTCATACTGCGCCTTTGCAGCATCCACAAATACCAGATCAAAGCTGCCTTCCATTTCCTCCAAAAGACCGGCAGCATCCCCTTCCAGAAGCGTGATCCTATCACTCATACCTGCCGCTGCAATATTTTCCTTTGCCTTTATGATACGCTTGTCATAGTTTTCAATGGTGACTATCGTTGCCTCCGGTGCCGCCTGCCCCATCAGTATCGCTGAAAACCCAATGGCTGTTCCTAACTCCAAGATCCTTCCCGGCTTTATAGTCGCCAAAAGCCATCTTAAGTATCTCCGGGCAGCCGGCCTTATAATGGGCACATCATTTTCATATGCATATTTTTCCATTTCAGCCAAGAAACCCTGTTCCTCAGGGTACAGGGTTTCACAAAATACTTCAAATCTTTCGGATGTTATCATTACATACTCCCAATCACAGGTGCCAGATTTTTTTCGATATCCCGTGCCACATCCGGTTTGTTCATGGAATAGACGTGAATATTTTTTACTCCATGGGCAATGAGATCTATGATCTGCTCCGTGGCGTAGATGATCCCTGCCTGCCGAAGGGCGTCAGGTCTGTCCTCAAAGAAATCTATGATCTGCAAAAATCTCCTGGGAGTCTTTGTGCCCGACATCTCTATGGAGCGCTTCATCATCTTTGCATTGGTAATGGGCATGATCCCTGCCAGCACCGGCACACTGATATCCGCCTCCCTGACCCTGTACATAAAGTCAAAAAATTCCTCATTGTCAAAAAACATCTGGGTAGTGAGAAAATCCACCCCTGCATCCACCTTGGTCTTCAGGTTTTTCAGATCCTCTGCCCGGGAGGGTGCCTGGGGATGCCCCTCGGGATAGCAAGCGCCTCCTATGCAGAAATCTCCCCCTTCCCTGATGTCAGCAATAAGATCCGTGGCATATTTGTAGTCATGGTTTGGAGTTCCTTCGGGAGGTATGTCCCCTCTTAATGCCATGATATTTTCCAGACCGTATTCCTTGTAGACAGAGATCATTTTTTTCACATGATCCCTGGTGGAGGATACGCAGGTCAGATGGGGAAGCATGGTGACCCCCTTCTCCTCTTGGAGCCGCTTGGCGATCTCTGCAGTATATTCACTGGTGCCGCCCCCTGCGCCGTAGGTCACACTCATAAAGTCCGGCTTAAGCTTTGCGATCTCCTCGGCAGCCTCTATCACCACATCCATCTTGTCATGGGTCTTGGGCGGGAAAACCTCAAAGCTCAGGGTCACTCCATCTCTTTTTAAAATTTCACTTATCTTCATATCTAACCTCTTTTTGTCAGATCACTAAATTCAGGGAAGCAGTCAAAGGTGGCAAAATAATCTGCGGGAGTCTCGCCCCGGCGGATAAGCTGCCAGCTCCCGTCCTGATGCAAAAGCACCTCAGGGGAACGAAGTCTGCCGTTGTAATTATATCCCATGGAAAAGCCGTGAGCCCCTGTATCATGTATGTATAAAAGATCACCCTTTTTGATCTCGGGAAGCATACGGTCAATGGCAAATTTGTCATTGTTCTCACAGAGGGCACCCACCACATCATACTTGTGGTCGCAGGGCTCATCCTCCTTTCCCATAACGGTAATGTGATGATAAGCTCCGTACATGGCGGGACGCATCAGATTGGCTGCACAGGCATCCACTCCTATATATTCCTTATAGGTATGCTTTTCATGAATGGCTCTGGTGACAAGTGCTCCGTAGGGGCCTGTCATGAATCTTCCCATTTCAGTGTATATGGCAACGTCAGAAAGTCCCGCAGGCACAAGTATCTCCTCAAAGGCTTTCTTTACTCCGGCACCTATGACCATTATGTCATTGGGTGTCTGATCCGGGCGATAGGGTATGCCCACTCCACCGGAGAGATTGATAAATGAAATATGGCATCCGGTCTTTTGGGTCAGTTCCACCACCAGCTCGAAAAGGGTCCGTGCCAGCGCCGGATAGTAATCATTGGTAACTGTATTGCTTACCAAAAAAGCATGGAGTCCAAAGTTTTCGGCTCCCAACTCCTTAAGCCTTTTGTAGGCTTCAAAAAGCTGATCCTTTGTCATGCCGTACTTGGCATCCCCGGGGTTATCCATGATTCCATTGCTTATTTCAAACACACCACCGGGATTGAATCTGCAGGATATGGTCTTTGGTATATAGCCCAAAGTATCCTTTAGAAAATCAATATGGGTAATGTCATCTAAATTTATGATGGCTCCCAGCTCATCTGCGTATTTGTATTCCTCCCCCGGAGTCTCGTTTGCCGAAAACATAATGTCACTGCCGGTGATGCCGCTTGCCTTTGACAGCATAAGCTCCGTATAGGAGGAGCAGTCCATACCGCAGCCGCACTCCGAAAGTATCTTCATCAAAAAGGGATTTGGAGTTGCCTTTACGGCAAAATACTCCTTAAAGCCTTTGTTCCAGGAGAATGCCTCATATACAGCCTTTGCAGTTTCCCTGATACCCTTTTCATCATATATGTGGAAGGGAGTGGGCACCTCTTTCGCTATCTCCTCCAGCTTTTCCTTGCTTACAAAAGGCTTCTTTTCATTGGTGCCGCCGTCACTCTGAGGGGCTGCTGCCGCCTCGTCATGAATGTCTGCCGTCACTTCAACAGGGGTATTGTCATTTTTTTCTTCATCATCAGAAAAAAGAGGATCCTTATCCGCAAAGGGATGCAAAAACATCACCGTATTTCCCGGCACCGTAAGTCCTCCGCCGAAATCCACCACCTTGCCGCTTACCACGTCAAGGGCGTGTCCCGCACCGAAGTCCATATTAAATACATGATCCGAGCCCTCGCAGTTTATGGCTATGAGCATCCGGTCATCCTCAAACCTCCGCTCTATTATGCAGTGAAGATTTTCTAAGATAGGTGCGGAAAAATCACCGTACTGCAAAGCCTTACTCTTATTAAAAGCCCGCGCCATACCGGCTACGCTGTCGGTGATCTCATTCCACTCAGGCGCTTCTATGGCGGGCCGCAGTGCCGGATCTCCCTGGGACTTATCTCCCTTGATCCCCCATTCACTTCCGTAGTAAATGATAGGGATACCCGGCATACCAAAGGCAAGTCCAAAGGCAAGGGGTATGTGGGCAGGATTTGTAAGAATACTTCCTATCCTTGTGACATCATGGTTGTCCACAAAGGACAAAAGATGCCTGCCCTTATAAAGGGTCCACTCCTCAGGACCAAACTGTCTTTTTAAGGAATGAACTATCTCAAAAAGATTCCCGGAATTAAGGGAGGAATATATCCCCTTATAGCACTCATAGTTTGTCACGGAATGGCACATATCATCATTCATGATGGTCTTGTAATCTCCGTGAAGCATCTCACCTACTAAAAAAAAGTCCTGCTTTATACTGTCACAGGTATGACGCAGATCTGACAAAAAGCCCCGATCCACCATGTATGCCACATCAAGCCTGAGACCGTCTATGTCGTATTCATCTACCCAGGATCTGACGCAATCTAAGAGGTGATCCTTTACCGCGGGATTCTGGAGATTCAGCTTCACCAGATCAAAATTGCCTTCCCAGCCCTCATACCAGAAGCCGTCATTATAATTGGAATTGCCGTCAAAATTCAGATAAAACCAGTCCTTATATGGGGAGTCCCATTTCTTTTCACGCACATCCATAAATGCCCAGAAGCCTCTGCCAACGTGATTGAAAACTCCGTCCAGCACCACCTTGATATCAGCCTGGTGAAGCGCCCTGCAAACCTCTTTAAAATCCTCATTGGTTCCCAGTCTGGTGTCGATCTTTTTATAGTCCCTGGTGTTATAGCCATGGGTGTCGGATTCAAAGAGGGGTGAAAAATAAACAGCTCCCACCCCAAGCTTTTTCAGATGGGGTATCCAGTTTTTCACCTTAAGGATATTATGAGTCAGGACCCCGTCATTCTCAAAGGGTGCCCCGGTCATACCTAAGGGGTAAAACTGATAAAATACTCTTTCATATGCCCACATTGTTCATCCTCCTCTGCTGTTTGGATCACTTTTCTATCAATCTCTTAGCCTCGTCCACTGTATCCATATACATATGGATCAGCTTTTCATGGTTGGTCTCTATGAATTTGACGGATATCTCATAGTTCTTTTCATTCTCCGTCTGATGCCCTGCGGATTCCATACGGCGGGCAAAATCATAGAGAGGATTGGCGCCTATATTTTTGGAAGAAGATTTCAGGGCATGTACGTAAACTGTGTAATTCTTCCAATCCTGCTCCTCATATGCCTTGATCAGCTCATCCCTCTTTTCGGAGGATATGCTGACAAACATCTTGACCACATCAATATAAAGCCTCTCGTTATTTCCGAAAAATACCATGCCGTCGGATACACTTATCAGGCTTTCTCCCTCATCCGACTTAAGGGTCACGGGAACCGACTCCCTCTGATCGTCCATGGACAGGGGCTTTCGACCGCCCACATCATACTCTCCATCCGAACCCTTTTTGATAATGAGTGCAGGGTCGAGGTGCTTTTTCACCATTGCCTCAAGCTCTTCTCCCTTTACGGGCTTGGACAGGTAATCCACAAAGCCTTCCTTCAGATACATCTCCTTCATGCCTGAAATGGCATTGGCGGTAAGGACGATAATCGGCGAACCCTCACATTTGTTGTCATTCATTTCACGTATCTGATGCAAAGTCTCTATACCGTCCATCTCCGGCATCATATGATCTAAGAATATGATGTCAAAGTGTTCTTTTTTCATCCGTTCAATACAGGAAAAGCCGCTTTTAACCACCGTCACCTTGGACTTGATCCCCTTCAAAAGATTGGTGACCACTACGAGATTCATCTCATTGTCATCCACCGCCAGGATCTTTGCATCCGGGGCTATGAAGTCATTCTCATAGACCTCCTGCACACCTCTGTGATCCTGTGCATATTCAGAAATCGTAGTCTCCCCAAGTACCTGCTGGGTGATCTCCACGGTAAAGGTAGAGCCCTTTTCATATACACTTGAAACCGAAAGCTTTCCGCCCATAAGCCTTACCAGCTCATTTGTAATGGCAAGTCCCAATCCGGTTCCCTCGATATCCCTGTTTTTCTCCAGATCAAGCCTCTCAAAGGTGTGATACAGCTTGTCCATATCCTCATCCCTGATGCCTATGCCCGTATCCTCCACCACAAACTTAAGCCTCACATAGGGCAGGTCATTTTTGATGGTCCTCTCACCGCTGACCACAAAGTGAACATGACCGATCTTTGTGTACTTGGCAGCATTGTTAAGGATATTTATAAGCACCTGCTTTAGTCTGACCTCATCTCCCAAAAGGGTGTCCGGCAGGGATTCATCCACATCATAGAAAAAGTCCAGCTTTTTCTCCTTAAGCTTCATCCGTACCATTGTGGAAACATCATGCACCACTTCCGAAAGATGGTAGTCCGCCTCAATGACCTCCATCTTGCCGGATTCGATCTTACTTAGGTCAAGGATGTCATTTATGATCTGAAGCAGGGTATTTCCTGCATGCTGGATATTCTGCGCATACTCCACTATATTCTGATCCCGGCTCTCCCTGAGTATCATTTCATCCATACCCATTATGGTATTCATGGGTGTACGTATCTCATGGGACATGTTCGCCAGAAAATCGCTTTTTGCATTGCTTGCCTCTATGGCATCCTCCCTGGCCTTTTCAGCCTCCTTCTGGGATTCCAATGCCTCTGTCCTGGCAGAAAGCGCATCATTTTTGGCTTTTTCCGCATCCTCTCTTGCCTGCTCCGCCTCTGCTTTGGAGTGTTCCAACGCCTCTATGGCATCCAAAAGCTTATAATAGTCCGGGGTCTCTAAGGTCAGAAACAGAATAAAGCTTCCCAAAATAGCCGTAAAATAGGTGAGCATGATATCCCTGGTCTGGGTGGTCTGCACAAGTATCATGGCGGACACTGCCACAGCGGACATCATGATATATGTGAAGCTTATACGCTGATAGGACTTTCTGTATATAATAAGAACTACTGATGCAAAAATTATGAAATACAGACTTATGAAATAAACTCCGTGGACATAGAATCTGTCATGTATGAAATTGCCCGCCTCATCCACATGGAAATAAAAATGAAATTTCAGATTCAAAAGCTGCAAAAGATAGCTTATCAAAAGGATGCCCATATTTATGACCCGGGGCAGCACATGCATATCCCTGACATAGGAGTAGACATACTGAACCAGGAAAAAGGAGCAGGTGGCTGTGCCGAAGCAGCTTATCATATTGAGGATCATAACAAGAGACACAGGCAAACTCTGGGAATAATACGCAGCACCGTTTGCTGCCACCTCCAGCCCTGCGGATATGGTGGTGGTCAGCACAAATCTCCGGAAGGCGCGCATGGAAGCATCAGCCTTTGTATACCTGACCCACAGGAATATGGACAAAACCGTTCCAAAAAGGATGCCCGCTATGGAAAAACTGGCATTGAACTTTGAAAAAGCTTCCAGAACATCTGCTATCATCTCGATCCTCCAAACAAGCCTGATCCACTATCCGACAGGATTTATTAATTATAAGTTTTCCGGCAAAAAAGGTCAACCGGAGGTTATTATCCTGATCTCCTCTTCTATCTTATGAAGTCTCTCATCATCACAGCCGCTTTTTATAAGCTGCTCCCTAATGGATGAAAGTCTCCCACGTTCCGCTTCCAGATACTCAGAAAATACCGGGGTTCTCACGGTACCGTATCTTAAGGAAAGATCATCCCCCGGCATGGCATCTCCCCCCTTAAGGGTCACTGCCATTATGTGGTAATACTTGCCCTCATCCTTTATAAGCCGCTCCTCTATGAGCCCGAAATTTTTAGCTTTCAAGAAACAGCGGAAATCGTAAAGATGTGACTGGGGAGAAAGCACCAAAAGGGATGCTTCTTTTATGACCGCCATGCCCTCGGTAAGTATGCGCTCCATCAGAGGGCCTCCCATACCGGCTATTACTATTACCTCTGATTCTGATGGTCTCATGGCAGAAAGCCCATCCGACAACCGTATGGTAACGGAATCCGAAAGTCCCTCCCGACTTATGTTTTCTTTTGCCCGATCTAATGGTCCCTTACGCACATCAAGGGCATATGCATGTAAGCATATGCCCTTTTTCAATGCCTCTATCGGAAGATATCCGTGATCACATCCCACGTCACAAAGAGTGTGGCATTTGGGGATCATATCCAGGATAGTCCTTAGTCTGTGTGATAATGTATATGGCATATAATAAGATCCTATACCTCCATCAATATGGGCATTATCATGGGTCTGCGCTCAGTCTCATGCCATACAAAATCCGAAAGCGCGTTTTTGACCTCATTTTTTATCTTGCCCCAGTCGGTGACACCGTTCATCTCCAGTGCCTCCACCGTGTCATTAAGTACAGCCCTGGCGGAATCCATAAGATCCTCGCTGTCCCTCACATATACGAATCCGCGGCTTACTATATCGGGGCCTGCAAGGACTCTTCCGGTGCCGGATTCTAAAGTCAGCACCACTATAATGATACCGTCCTCTGAAAGCCTCTGTCTGTCCTTTAAAACTATATTTCCCACATCTCCCACACCTAAGCCATCTACCATAATGGCACCGGTGTGTACATTGCCGTTGACTTTTGCGGACTTTCCGTCAAACTCCAGCACATCACCTGATGAAAGAATGAAGATATGATCGCTGTCGTAGCCCAACTGTCTGGCTATTGCCTCCTGGGCTTTTAAATGCTTATACTCACCGTGGACAGGCACTGCATACTTGGGCTGCAGCAGGGTGTAAATAAGCTTTATCTCCTCCTGGCAGGCATGACCGGATACATGGACATCCTGAAATACCACGTTGGCGCCTTTTTTATACAGGGCATTCATGATATTTCCCACTGCCTTTTCATTTCCCGGTATGGGATGGGAAGAAAAGATAATGGTATCGTTGGGCTTGATGGCGATCTTTTTATGGGTGCCGTTTGCCATACGCGAAAGGGCTGCCATGGACTCTCCCTGGGAGCCTGTGGTTATGATCACCGTCTGTTCATCCTGATAATTCCTGAGTTCGTCCACGGAGATAAGGGTATTGTCCGGCACATTCAGATAGCCAAGCTCCGAGGCAGTATTTATGATATTTACCATGGAGCGGCCCTCAACCACCACCTTGCGACCGTACTTGTGGGCAGAATTTATGATCTGCTGCACCCGGTCCACATTGGAAGCAAAGGTGGCTATGATGATACGGGTGCTGGTATTTTCGGCAAAAATATTGTCAAACTGCCTACCTACCGTGCGCTCCGAGGCTGTAAAGCCCGGTCTTTCCGCATTGGTGCTGTCACACATAAGCGCCAGCACACCCTTTTTCCCGATCTCGCCTATACGCTGCAGATCAATGGCATCTCCGAAGACCGGAGTGTAATCCACCTTGAAATCCCCGGTATGGAATATAACTCCCACGGGGGTATAAATGGCAAAAGCCGCCGCATCAGAAATAGAGTGATTGGTTTTTACAAACTCCACCCTGAATTCTCCTATATTGATGGACTGTCCGAACTTTACCACTTTTTTCCTGACCTGGGATGACAGGCCATGCTCCTGCAGCTTGTGTTCAATAAGTCCCATGGTAAGCTTGGTGGCGTAAATGGGAATATTGATCTCGTGGAGCACATAGGGTATGGCACCTATATGATCCTCATGTCCGTGGGTAATAAAAAGTCCCTTTACCCTGTCCTCGTTTTCCAAAAGATAACTGATGTCGGGTATGACCAGGTCCACTCCCAGCATATCATCCGTGGGAAATGCCAGACCGCAGTCCACCACAATAATACTGTCTCCGTACTCGAAGGCAGTGATGTTCATCCCGATCTGTTCCAGTCCGCCCAGCGGGATCACCCTAAGCTTATTCGATTTTTCTCTGCTCAAAATTCCTCCTAATGGATCGACAGACCGGTTTGCGAAGCACCGGTCTTCAATCGTTTACTGCAAGTCTTATACCAGGTCTTCCTCCACCAGTTCCCGAAATACTGACAGCACCGCATCCCACTCAGCATCATCCTCGACGAACTCATACACCTCTTCTTCGTCGCCGGATGAGACACACCTGAGTATGGATGCTTCTCCATCACTGTCCCCTAAATCAGGATCCGTGTCGGATACCAAAAGATAATGGACTTCATTTATAGTTGTCTCTTCTATTACAAAAAACGGAATCTGCTCACCGTCTTCTGAATCTAAAATTATCTGTTCCATATATTGCCTCTTTAACTCTGACTTAGGAACTGTAGATTTATCTTCAGTTCCCTATCCTGTTATTTAAAAAATCCTGCAGGATTATGGCTGCGGCTATCTTGTCAATGTATTCTTTCCGCTCACCCCGCTTTACACCCATCTCATCCAAGATCCGGTCTGCCTCTATGGTGGTAAGCTGTTCATTTACCAAAGTCACCGGTATATCAAAACGCTTTTTTAAAAGCTCCATAAACTCCCGGGTGGCGCTGCACCGCTCTCCTTCGGTATCATCCATATTCACCGGATATCCAAGGATGATCCGGCTTATATCATACTCCTCTATCAGTTCCCCTATACGTGCCAGAGTACGCCTCAGCTTGTTTGCCTGATTTCTTTTGATGGTCTCCACAGGCTGTGCAGTCATAAATAAAGGGTCACTCACGGCGACCCCTACTGTCTTTGATCCAAAATCCAATCCCAGAAAACGACCATCCATGTATAAACCGGCTGCAGCTTCACTGCAATTAATGCTTAAAGCCCTCAGTGTCAATATAATTTTTAAGGAGCTCCTCTACCAGTTCATCCCGCTCCACCTTCATGATGAGGCTTCTGGCACTGTTGTGACTGGTGATAAATGTAGGATCTCCCGACATGATATAACCCACGATCTGGTTCACCGGATTATATCCCTTTTCCATGAGTGCCTCATATACACGGGCTATGATGTCCTTGACACCGACTCCGGCTTCCTTTTCCACTTTAAAATACTGTGTGTTTGAAAGATCCTGCATAAAAAACTCCCTTACAAAATCCGTTTCAGATACTAAAGGATATAATAACCTATATTTTAAAAAAAGTAAAGTTAATGTGTTTTCCCGCCAAAGGCTTTGGCAAGGCCCGTATCAAATGGCGGTCTGATGATCCCCTTTTCCGTGATTATCCCGGATATAAGTGATGCGTCCGTTACATCAAAGGCAGGATTATAAACCCCCACCCCCTTGGGCGCCATGGGCTTTTCGTACCACATATCCGTCACCTCATATCCCTCCCGCTGTTCTATGGTGATATCCCTGCCGGAGGGTGTATCTATATCAATGGTGGAGGAAGGACCTGCCACGTAAAAAGGAACTCCGTAATAATGCGCCGCCGCAGCCACCATGGATGTGCCTATCTTATTTGCCACATCACCGTTTGCAGCCACCCTGTCACAGCCCACTATCACCATCTGTATCCTGCCCTCCCTCATAAGGGATGCACTCATGCCGTCACAGATCACAGTGGTATCCACCCCTGCTGAAAAAAGCTCATAGGAGGTAAGTCTGGCTCCCTGCAAAAGAGGTCTGGTCTCATCACAGAATACGTGGATATTCATCCCCCTTTCATGAGCCTGATATATGGGGGAAGTGGCTGTGCCGTAGCGGACGGTGGCAAGCCTGCCTGCATTGCAGTGGGTGAGTATCCCGTCTCCTTCGTGGATAAGCTCCACTCCGTACTCACCTATTTTTCTGCACATATCCACATCCTCGTCACGGATGGCAAGAGCCTCTTTTTTCAAGGTCTCCAAAACCTCCTGCCTGGGGGCAGGCATGGCAGAAAGAAAACATCTTTCCATCCTCCTTAGCGCCCAGGAGAGATTCACCGCCGTAGGTCTGGATGAGTCTAAATATTCGCTGGTCTTTTTGTATGCCTGTATGAAATCATCATCCGAAGGATTCTCCCGGGAAAGTGCCTCTGCCGCCACATATATTCCCATGGCTGCGCAGACTCCAATGGCAGGCGCCCCCCGTACAGCCAGAGTCTTTATGGCGTCATATATCTCCTCCGGCGTCCTTAGGTGCATAGGCCTTACCTCCCCGGGTAAAAGCCGCTGATCTATTATAACCACGGCAGGCTCATTTTCATCCAGAGCCACCGTATCTATGTCCTTAATGCTGTCCACTTTTCATCCTTTCTTTATAAGTCTGCCAAAAGCTCCACCGGGCAGTGATCCGATCCCATTACATCCGTATGGATCACCGCATCCAAAAGCTTATCCTTCAGGGTCTGTGATGTTATGAAATAATCAATTCTCCACCCTGCATTTTTCTCCCTTGCCTTAAACCGATATGACCACCAGGAATACACATCCCTTGTATCAGGATAGAAAAACCTGTAGGTGTCTATGAAACCGGAGTCCAGAAGCTCCGTCATTTTTTCTCTTTCCTCATCAGTAAAGCCTGCGTTATGGTGGTTGGTCTTGGGATTTTTAAGATCTATCTCCTCATGTGCCACATTCAGATCACCGCAGAGGATCACCGGCTTTTTTTCATCAAGGCTTTTAAGATAGGCTCTCATGTCATCCTCCCAGACCATCCTGTAGGAAAGCCGTAAAAGCTCCTGTTTGGAGTTGGGGGTGTAGCAGGTGACCAGATAAAAATCCTCATACTCCAAGGTAATGAGCCTGCCCTCATGATCGTGTTCATCTATACCCATGCCATAGCTTACGGACAGAGGCTCTTTTTTGGTAAATACCGCTGTACCGGAATACCCCTTTTTGTCCGCATAATTAAAATACTGGTGATATCCGGGAGTATCCATTTCAAGCTGGCCTGCCTGCATCTTGGTCTCCTGCAGGCAGAAAATATCCGCATCCGCCTCCCTGAAAAAATCGTAAAAGCCCTTTCCCACACAGGCTCTGATCCCGTTTACATTCCATGATATAAGCTTCATAAATCCTCCGATCCTTTTTTCGTAACTATTCAGAACCCAGCTCGAATTCGCTACGCTTCTTCTCGTAGTTACATGATACCACACCTCCCCAACTCCTGCCACCTTGACTTAATATGTGATGTTCTGATATCATTGAGCGGTGATTTTGAATAGATACGCTTTCATATAAGGAGGACGAAATGAACGAGGATGAAAAGCAGGCAAAGATAGACGGGGCTGTGGAGAGACTTCGGGCTTCCCAGGATCCCGAAAAAGCCGCCGAAGCCGAAAGACTTGCAGCAGAAAGAGCGGAGCATGATCGTATTATGAAAAGCAATGCCTCCGGCACCGAAACAGCCCGGAGCCGCATCAATCCGGATTTTGTAATTTCCGACAATCCTAATTCACATATCAGACATGTAATAGGAATAGTAAGCGGCAAGGGAGGCGTTGGCAAATCCTTTGTTACAGCATCCTTAGCCAATCTTATGAGAAAAAATGGGCATGGAGTAGGCATCATGGATGCCGATATCACAGGTCCTTCCATCCCTAAAATGTACGGTCTCCATGGAGACGTGATAGGGGATGAATTCGGTTCTTTCCCCATGCAGACAGACAATGACGTTGAGGTCATGTCCATGAATGTTCTTTTAGATACCGAAGAGACCCCTGTTATATGGCGCGGTCCCGTAATAGCCGGAGTGGTAAAGCAGTTCTGGACAGATGTGCAGTGGGGGGATCTGGATTACCTCTTTGTGGACATGCCTCCCGGAACCGGCGACGTGCCCCTTACCGCATTCCAGTCCCTTCCTTTGGACGGCATCATCATAGTCACCTCTCCCCAGGAGCTTGTTAGCCTGATAGTCAAAAAAGCCTACAACATGGCTCAGATGATGAATATCCCCGTTTTGGGAGTGGTGGAAAACTACAGCTATATGAACTGCCCCCACTGCGGAGAAAAGATCAGCGTATTCGGAGAAAGCAGCATAGATGAGACCGCAGCGGAGCTGGGTATAGATGTCCTTGGAAAGCTACCCATGGATCCCTCCTATGCCACAAATGCCGACAACGGAGTCTGCTATATGTCGGAAGTCACCGCTTTGGACTCTGCTGTCAAAAAGTTGGAGTCACTTTGACTCTGACCAAAATGCAATTCCCTAAGCCCCTCTACCTCATCACATACCTGCTTTAAGTTACAGGCATTGCAATCCATCTTTAAATCTTTAAAAATATGATCTATGGCGGCGGTTATATCCTCCGCCTTTTTTACTGATTTTTTAAGTGCCTCATAGTCAAAATCAGGATCCGTGATAAAGAAAAGCTTTACAGCCCTCACATGTTTTTTTTCGTGAAAGGCGCGGAGCATCATTCCCCCCACATGGGCAAAGCTGATTCCACCCTTCACTGCACTTTTGCTCACCCTGGCACTCTCCCGTCCCGCAGAGGAAGATACTCTCATCATAAAGCCCTCCGGCTCCACGTGATATCTGGCATAGCTTATATCCCGGATGGAATTGTAAAGCCTGTCTCCCTCACCCATCTTTTCTCCATCCACCAAAACCACTGCCAGCCTTGCGTAGGAGCAGTCCCTGTCTATATCCGACAGATCCTTTCCCACCACATAGATGCCGTCGGAAGAGACCAAATCTTCATCCTCTGTCATTACGGTTGAGCCTATGGCGTATATTTTCTCTGCTGCCGCTCCCAGCTCATATGCCGCATCAGAGCGCAGGACCATGTTGGACTTTCCTCCGTCCTGCCAGTCCTCTTTTTTTTCCAATTCAGACACATGGCAGGATCCCATCAGACCCTGCCATGTACGAATCACATCATCATATAATCTCATAGATGCTTGTCCCTCTTGACCTTGTCATAGTGCTTGATGAAAAGCGGCTCCAAAGCAGCCGTAAGCTTCATGTCCAGATTGAAAAAATATACTATGAATGTCAATACAAAAAAACAGATTATAACAATGGCTATGATACCTAAAACATGTAAAAGTGTCGCCATAATGCACCTCCTTAACGTCCCTTCTGACGGGCAAACTCAGCCGCTCCCAAAGCACCCATAAGCTGGGGATCTATGGGCAGGTCTATGACCTTTAAATTCAGCACCTTTTCAATGGCTTCCTTTAAGCCGTCATTTTTTGCACAGCCTCCCGTCAGGGTGATGGAATCAGTGGCTCCCGCCTTTTTACTCATTACAAAGCATCTCTTTGCCACGGAAAGCTCAATCCCTGCTGCGATCTCATCCATGGGCTTGCCCTCTCCTACCAAAGATATTACCTCGGACTCCGCAAACACGGTGCACTGGGCGGTAATGGGAATTACATTTTTTGCCTTTAGCGAAAGCTTTGAAAACTCTGACAGATCCATCTCAAAGGCTCTTGCCATTGCCTCGAAGAAACGGCCTGTGCCTGCTGCACACTTGTCGTTCATGGCAAAATTTAAAACCGTGCCGTCCTTGTCCACTGCTATGCCCTTTACATCCTGACCGCCAATGTCAATGATCGCCTTGACATTGGGATCTGCCATGTGGACTCCCATGGCATGACAGCTTATCTCTGAAATATTTTCGTCAGCAAAGGGGACCTTGTTGCGGCCGTAGCCTGTTCCCACCAGATAGTCCAGATCCTCTGCCGAATTAAGACCGTCAACTTTTTTAACTGCTTCGTCCAGCGCCTCCTGGCAGGACTGCACTGAGTTGATCCTCGATCTTAAGGTAACGTCTGACATGATCTTTCCTGTTTCGTCAATGATCACGCACTTTGTATATGTACTTCCTGAGTCACATCCTCCGTAGTATTTCATTATTGTAATTCCTCCTAATATGATTTATGTAACCGAGGATGCTTTAGCTTTAAGGATCGTTTCACGCAGAGTCGGCAGAGCGTTCCGAATACACTGCGTATGTCCGTTGGCCTCACGACTTTAGGAGTGAGGACTTTACGGACATTCGCCGGGATGAGGTAGAGCGGCGACCGACCAAGTGAAATGACCTTAAAGCTTAAGCATCCGACAAATTAGCTGTAACCTTACCATGAATGAACATCATCCAAAACTTCAAGTGAGGGATCCACCGGCTCCTCACGAAGCACGGTACGCATGTAACGGTTCACATCATCCCTTACATCCTGTCTCGGAATGACCCGGGGATCCATCAGATCGTGGGACACCCAGATAAGATGTATACCCTTTTCTCTTGCCTTTTCCTCAAACTGTCCGTGCATTCCGGTAAGAGCCTTGCAGCTCATATGCTCCCAGAGTATGACCATGTCCGCATGGAACTCTTCGCAGAACTCCCACAGATCATCCAAAAGCACCTTGTATCCGCCGTGGGTTCTGTTTCTCATTATCATGTGGGAATTGAGCCATGCCATGTCATAGTATGCCATTTCCTTGTCATCCTCGGAAAGGACTCTGGTGGATACCATGGAAAGCATATCCGTCAGAGGCAGTATCCCCCAGCAGTTTTGAAGCCAGGGCAAAAACTCCGTATAATACTGGGACTGCACACCCCAGATAATGGCACGGTGGCGGTACTCCTTGCAGACCTTTGTCTTTTTACGATAGGCTTCCTCAGCAAGTTTTGTGATCTTTCTGTCCGCATCCAAAAATGCCGGGACCCTGCCGCAGATCGCCATGTAATTTGTCTCTGTATACAAAGCCAGATTGGCACCTATTACCTGGGGATAGTCGGTCTTTGACATATCCAGCCATTCCTGGCGGTGACGGGTGGATTCATTGACCTGCTTTGCACACTTGAAGTAGTGATCCCAGTCCCACTTATGACCTGTCTTTTCCTCAATGAATTTGATGCAGTTTTTCATTTCCTGGGCTGCGTACTCCTGCACGTCGTCTGCCTCATGACGCATGGGGGCAGCCAGCTGGAAACAGGGCACTCCATCCTCTAACTCCAGACGCTTTGATATAACTCCGTTACCCATCAGTGATCCGTCACAGGTGGTATTACACTGTACGGCACAGGCTCCCAAAACCGGGAAGTCATCATCCATGGATACTCCTGCCTCTGCCGCCGGCATGGGGCATACATCCGGGGTCAGACCGTATTCCTGAGCCACATCCAGATAGTGCTCCACTGCATGCTGGTTCAAAAGCACCGATACATACACCGAGGGAGTCTCTCTGGAAAGCCCCTTTAAATTGGGGAATCCCATCATGAATACGGTCATCTCATTTTCATCCAGGAGTACCGTCTTATCTGACAGCTTTTTGTCATTTCCCAAATGCCTGTCACCTTTGAAAAGATTGGACAAAAGCTGCGCCACATCATAGGTTATAAGATCGTATTCCGTATGGCATATACGAAGCTGGGGACCACGAAGTCCTGCCGTATGCCTGTCTATCATCATGGGAACTGCCAGATAGTTTGCCATCCAGCGGTATCTGAACATTGCCTTGAGATTTCTGGGAACTATGATAAATTTAGCCAGGATCCCCATGATATGAAGCCATCTGGAATAATCATACAGGGTATCCCTAAGCCCACGCCACTCACGACGGCGCCTTACCTTTCCACCGGGTTTATAGAGGTCTCCCAAACGTTCACTTCCTAATTCCTTTGACATCAGCGACCACCTCCCTGTATTTTCTTGATCTCCACGCTCTCACAAAAAGCCTGTACCCGGGTCCTGATCTGTCCCGAGTTACCTACTGCATATGGCCGGTCTATTGCCAGCACCGGGTATCCGTATTCCTCCCTCATTACCTGGGTGCCCACCATACGCTCATATGCCCAGGGATCACAGAATTTCATCTGCTCGTATATGATCCCGTCTGCCTTGTATTCTTTGGCAAGCTCGTCCACCAGAGATCTGCGTCCCAGCATTTTTTCCATGTTCATGTAGCGGGCGCACTGACTCTCATACATCTCATGTCTGCACACCGCTGTCAAAGGATCCTCACCCTCACGTATCTCAATGGGATTTCTGCCGGGGAAGGAACCATAACAGAACCGGTCCGCACATACATAGGCACCGCTGTCCTCAATGAGCTTGACCACATCCACATCATCTATCTCGGAGCCCACCAAAACCACTCTGCAGCGATACTTATCCTTTGTATCCGGCTCTCTTTCTGCCAGCTCATCCAAAGTCTCCTGAAGCTTATCAATGATCAGATATTTGGGCACCACATAGGAAGCTAATGTGATTATATGGAACTCATATCCCGTGATCTTAGGGTGAAGCTCCTTTCTGTAATCACCTATGGCGCGTATGAGACTGCAGACCTTATTGTGTTCTTCTATGGCACTTCGGATCGCCTCATCAGAGGTATCAATACCATAGTGCTCCTTAAGGGGATTTAAAATATGATTTGTACACTGAACCTTGTACAGATTAAGACCGTTGTCATCTGCTTTTAAGGGCACCTCCATGTATTCATGGAAAAAGTGTTCCTTTCCTGCGCTCATGGTATGTAAAAGCTCCATATTCTCTGCACAGCGGTTTATCATGGTGCAGCCGTCGGGAGCAATGAGACAGTCCAGGAAATTAAAACCTCCCTCCATTGCTCTCTCCAAAAGAGCCCTGGAGTATTCGCATAACAGACTGGTTAAATAATAGGTAGCCATCTCCATGGAACCGGTCCGGGGCGCCCTGAGGCGGACAGAAAATGTCCCCGGAAGATTAAGAAGCGGCTCCGGTGTGTATTCACACATACTGCCTACGCAGACCTTGCCCTCGTCCTTAGCCTGACGAACCAGATCATTGTAAGCATCCTCCAAAAGCTTCTCAAAATAATACAGATGCTTAAGATCCTTCATGTGATCCCCCCTTCTTCAATTGCAAGTAACCCCATTTATTGGTAACCTTCCGCAACATACCTATGATAAGAATATAACATATTACAATATGTGGGTCAAAAGGTATTTCCCGAAGAAAAGTCCATTGATTCCAGGGAGAGAAATGATTATACTCATAATGTACGACTGTTGTTGCGAAAGTGCGTTAGGACACCGGAAATGAACGAAAAGGACTATATACAAAAAAGCATAAAAAAATACTACAGCAAAAGAGTTCTGTCTCCTATTATATTCTTAATAGCCCTGGCAGTGCTTTTTGTTCTTTTTCCCATAAGGAGTCTGCTGTCTCCGGCTCCGGTGGATCTTTCGGATATATCCTGGGACGAATATGCCAAAAGCCATCCCCGGGATCCATATGTAAAAGTCCATTTCGACACCCTTTATTTTACGGGCTACAGAGAGACCTTTGCCAGCCGCACCGTAGGATACTACTACTATACCATGACCGGGGAGGAGTGCGTCATAGTGCTTCTGACACCCCAGACCTGCCAGGAGGGATCACCCACCATAGATGATATCTCCATATCCGCCAGACTTATGCCGGACAAAGCCACCCGCGAGGATCTCCTTACGGCATTGGCTTCGGATCTGTCCTGGACCTCCACCGGCATAGAAAATGAGATCTCCGACATCCTGCTTTCGGAGCCCGACGCTGACGGTACCTCCTCGGTGCTTTTCAGGACCGTGCTGCTTTTTTCCATTGCCTTTGCCCTGGTCTCGCTGGTTTTTTATACCCTGTGGATCCTTTTTCCCATACTGTCGCCCCCCATCAGACGGCTTTCTGTATTTGGCAGTCCCCGGAGGATCCTAAAAGAGGCGGAGGAGGAGCTTTCCACCCTTCCCCAGCTTGCCACCGAGGACATATTTATCACCGAGCACTATTTTATCGAGACCTCCGACTACGGTGTTGCCATAGTTCCCATAGGTCAGATAATCTGGATATACAAATACTCCACCCTTCACAAATTCCTATGGGTGCACTTTGCCATATCCTATACCCTTCACATAAGCGCAGGGAAGCACCAGTATATCCGCTGCCCCAAAAATACAAAGTCAAATATTGACGGTATCATGGATTATCTGGCAGAGGCAAACCACGATATACTGGTAGGCTTTACAGAAGAAAATCGCCGCCTTGCACAGCGACGATCCTC
>CAMOZG010000013.1 GCA_946630825.1 uncultured Lachnospiraceae bacterium | reverse complement strand
TGCTACCGAGAGCGCACCGGGATTTGCCGTAGCCGGTATCGGTGAAGGCATCTTCTATGGCGGCGGAGTGGATCAGCTTATAAAGCAGCTTGGAGGAATGGCTGTAACAGCTCTTTGGACAGTGGTGACCATTACTATTGCATTTTTTGTTATAAAAAACACCGTTGGTCTCCGTGTCAGTGAGGATGAGGAGATCGAGGGGCTGGATGCCTCAGAACACGGACTACCTTCGGCATATTCAGGCTTTTCCATTATGGATATGGCAAGCACAATGAGTGTAAACGAAAACACAAATCTGGGCGTGGATGAGTATGACAAGGCAAGTGAGACCATGAAAAATGCCGCCGTGCCGGTGGAGGATCACACCGAAATGATGGCATCCGCCGGACTTGCAAGTCCCATTAACAAGGTGGTGATCATTACAAAGCTTTCCCGCTATGACAAGATCAAAAAGGCACTTAATGATCTGGGGGTGACAGGCATTACAGTAACCCAGGTGACAGGCTGCGGCATCCAAAAGGGGGCAGGTCAGATGTACCGTGGAGTTGAAATGGATCTGACACTTCTGCCAAAGATCAAGCTTGAGGTTGTGGTGAGCCACATCCCCGTGGATGATGTGATCGAAACTGCCAAAAAGACTCTTTATACCGGAAAGATCGGCGACGGCAAGATATTTGTATATCCCGTAAGCCGTGTTGTAAAGATCAGAACCGGTGAAGAGGATGAGGCTGCTTTGCAGGATGTGGAATAGAAAAAAACATTTACGATTCCCGGGTTTCCCCGGGAGTCGCTTTTTGTATTTTATGAGGTATGATATGTCTATACATGAGGAATGCGGAGTATTTGGTATCTACTCCAAGGAAAAATATAACATAGCAAGGGATGTGTATTCCGGTCTTTTTGCACTGCAGCACAGAGGCCAGGAAGCCTGCGGCATAGCAGTAAATGAGGATAGGAATATCAGGTATTACAAGGATGCAGGACTTGTGGGGGAGGTGTTTGGGAAAGCTGAGCTTGATAGGCTTGGGCAAGGAAACATAGCGGTGGGACATGTGCGATACGCTACCACAGGTGACGGTTCGGTTCAAAATGCGCAGCCCATGGTGGTAAAACATATAAAGGGTCAGTTGGCTCTGTGCCACAACGGCAACCTGACAAATTCCGACTCTTTAAGGAAAAAGTTGGAGCTTGGGGGATGTATTTTTCATACTACAAGCGATACTGAGGTGATATCCTACATAATAACCCAAAAGAGACTTAAGCTGTCATCTATTGAGGAGTCGGTGGGTGAAGCCATGGAGGAACTTAAGGGAGCGTTTTCTTTGGTGATGATGTCTCCAAGAAAGCTAATTGCCTGCAGGGATCCCTTGGGGATGCGTCCTCTTTCCATTGGAGCTTTGGATGATGGAAGCTATGTGATCTCCTCTGAGACCTGTGGACTGGATGCTTTGGGGGCAGAGTTTATCCGGGACTTAGAGCCTGGTGAGATAGTAGTCATAGATGGTGAGGGACTTCATTCCATAGACCGGCATTGCAAAAAGAACCGTAGGGCACTTTGTATTTTTGAATACATCTATTTTGCCAGACCGGATTCTGTGATAGATAATATGTCTGTACATGAGGCAAGGAAAAATGCCGGCAGATTTTTGGCAAGATCCCATCCTGTGGAGGCGGATATAGTGGTGGGGGTTCCCGATTCCGGGATTGATGCTGCCCTTGGCTATGCCGAGGAGTCGGGGATAGCCTATGAAACAGGTCTGGTAAGAAACAAATACATAGGAAGAACCTTTATAGCACCGGAAGAAAGCGGTCGGGGAAATCAGGTTGATCTTAAGCTAAATGCCGCATCTTCGGTGGTAAATGGAAAGAGGATAGTGCTCATAGACGATTCCATAGTTCGGGGCACCACCTCAGAACGGATAGTAAAAATGCTTAAAAATTCCGGTGCCTCTGAGGTTCATATGAGGATATCCTCGCCGAAATTTCTGTATCCCTGTTACTATGGAACGGATGTAAACTCGGATAAGGGACTGATAGCAAAATCCCATACCACCGAAGAGATCTGTGAGATGATCGGTGCGGATTCCCTGGCATATCTCTCTGTGGAAGAGGCATTGCAGACAGTCACCACCGCACCCCCGGACTCCTTTTGTGCGGCATGTTTCAATGGGAAATATCCGGATAGTGGATCATAAGTATAGGAGTCAGGAGACTATCACAGATCATCCGGCAGGGGCGTGACCTTTGGATACACGAAGGGTTCGGAGGTAGAAGGAACATTAGAAATAGTCTGATATACGGATGGAAAAATCCTTATAGATATGTGATGTTATGGCATCATCAAAGGATACCTGGTTTCCGTCAGCCTTTTCCTCGTCATCATCAAAATAAAAAATATCCGTTACCCTCGTCATGGGGTTTACCACCCAATACTCCCTGACACCGGCAGTGCGGTACTTGAAGAGCTTGACCATGTAGTCCATCCTGGTAGAGGAAGGGGAGACCACCTCAATTACCATATCGGGTGCCCCATTAAGTCCCCGGTCATCTATACGCCCCGGATCACATACCACGGTGATGTCCGGCTCCACATAGTTTTGGCTGTCGGCATTCAAAAATACGGCAAAGGGTGCCGGAAACACCTCGCAGTTACCACCTTTGCTTTCAATATAGTCAGATATTTTCCTGTAAAGCATACCCACAAGTCGCTGGTGGTTGGCAGAAGGCGGTGCCATGTCATACCATCTGCCGTCTATGATCTCGGCTCTTAGTCCATCAGGAAGCGCATATATATCGTCAATATTATAATTCTCAAATTTTTTCGCTGCATCCATAAGATACCTCCCTGCGTATTCAAAAATGAAAACAACGTTGTCTGAATGGTTAAATTATACCAAAAAATATGCAGCTGCGCTATATTGTACAATATAAAACTGTTAAAAAATTCTTGACATTTATTTCCACTATGCTATGATAATTGGCAGAGAAATCAAAGGCGATTTCCAGATTGATTCTGGAGGTCGCCTTTTTTTGGAGTGTCGTCAAGATCTTTGATTCGGGAAGGAGTCAGACATGGAAAAGGGGAGTACCAAGTATATTTTTGTCACCGGCGGAGTGGTGTCGGGACTTGGAAAGGGCATTACGGCGGCATCCTTAGGACGGCTTTTAAAGATGCGGGGACTTCGAGTGGCTTCCCAGAAGCTGGACCCATATATGAATGTGGATCCGGGAACCATGAGCCCCTATCAGCACGGTGAGGTTTTTGTAACAGATGATGGGGCGGAGACGGATCTGGATCTGGGTCATTACGAAAGATTCATAGATGAGAGTCTGAATCGTTTTTCCAATCTTACCAGTGGAAAGGTCTATTGGAATGTGCTTAATCGTGAACGTTCCGGGGAATATCTGGGAGAGACGGTGCAGGTGATCCCCCATATCACGGACGAGATCAAACATTTTATTTACATGGGGGCGGAGAGCACTGGTGCTGATGTGCTTATTACCGAGATCGGCGGCACCACGGGAGATATTGAATCCCAGCCCTTTTTAGAGGCCATCAGGCAGGTGAGCCTGGAGGTGGGAAAGGAGAATTGTCTTTTTATTCATGTTACATTGGTGCCATATCTGTCAGGCTCCGAGGAACACAAGAGTAAACCCACCCAGCACTCGGTCAAGGAGCTTATGTCTCAGGGTATCCACCCGGATATTATAGTGCCTCGGGTGGATCGTCCCATGGAGCAGAGCATCAGAGATAAGATAGCGCTTTTTTGTAATGTGAAAAAGGATTGTGTCATAGAAAATGATACGGTGGAGACCTTATATGAAGCGCCTCTGATGCTGCATGAACACGGACTTGATACGGTAGTGTGCAGGGAACTTGGGATCTGGTCAGCAAAGCCTGAACTTTCATCCTGGCAGGGACTGATAGAGCGCATACACAACCTGAGACAGTCCGTGAAAATAGCCATAGTGGGGAAATACGTGGCACTCCATGATGCCTATCTTTCGGTGCGTGAAGCCCTCTATCATGGTGGCTACGAATGTGATGCCCATGTGGATATACTTTGGGTGGATTCAGAGAAGCTTTCGGAAGAAAATGTTGGAGATATCCTTGGTGTAGCTGATGGCATCCTGGTGCCCGGCGGTTTCGGAGACCGGGGGATCTTAGGGAAGATCATAGCCTGTAAGTATGCCAGGGAGACCGACACCCCATACCTTGGGATATGCTTAGGGATGCAGGTTTCAGTCATAGAGTATGCAAGAAATGTCCTTGGCATAGTTGATGCCGACAGCCGTGAGTTTTTACCCACAGGTAAAAATCTGGTGATCGATCTGATGGAGGATCAAAGATCTGTGGAGAGAAAGGGCGGCACCATGAGGCTCGGAGCCTACCCTTGCAGAACCATTCCAGGTACCAGATTGGACGAGGCGTATTTTGGAGAGAGGGCACAGATCCCGGACAGCATCAATGCGGGACATATCACGGATGAGGGAGAGCATATCATATCCGAGCGACACAGACACCGCTTTGAGTATAACAATGCTTTCAGGGAAAAACTAAGTGATGCGGGGCTTGTGATAAGCGGCACCTCCCCCGACGGGCTATTGGTGGAGGCAGTGGAGGACCCGAAAAACCGCTTCCATGTGGGCGTCCAGTTTCACCCGGAATTTAAAAGCCGTCCCAATCGTGCCCACCCGCTTTTTAGAGAATTCATCCGTGCCGCAGCAAATATTTAGTCTTTAGCTAACAAAAAGAGGAAATTAGAAGGGCTTGTTAGCCAACTCAGAAAAGTATGAGGAGTACTGATATGGAAGAGAGATTTGCAAAACAAGAGGGACTGTATGACCCTGAGTTTGAGCATGATGCCTGCGGCATAGGAGCCGTGGTAAATATAAAGGGAAAAAGATCCCACGATACAGTGTCAAAGGCACTGTCCATAGTGGAGAATTTAGAACACCGTGCAGGGAAGGACGCCGCCGGAGAGACAGGGGACGGAGTGGGTATCCTGCTTCAGATCTCGCACAAATTTTTTAAAAAGGCCGCAAAGAGATCCGGCATTGATCTTATGGAGGACAGGGATTACGGTATCGGCATGTTTTTCTTCCCAGAGGATGAAAAGGAGAGAAACCGCTCCAAAAAGATGTTTGAGATTATTGCCGAAAAGGAAGGTCTGAAATTCCTGGGCTGGAGGGATGTCCCGGTTCAGGCAGACATCCTGGGAAAGACGGCTTATGATTGCATGCCCCATATCATGCAGGGCTTTATCGAGCGTCCAAAGGATACAGAAAGAGGACTGGATTTTGACAGAAAGCTCTATGTACTCCGTCGTCTTTTTGAGCAGACCGAGGACGGCAGCACCTATGTGGTATCCCTTTCTTCTCGAACCATAGTTTATAAGGGTATGTTTCTGGTGGGGCAGCTCAGGTTATTTTTTGACGACTTAAATGACTCGGATTATGAATCAGCTATCGCTCTGGTGCACAGCAGGTTTTCCACAAATACCACCCCAAGCTGGGAGCGGGCTCATCCCTATCGGCTCATTGTCCACAACGGCGAGATCAACACCATAAAGGGCAATGCGGATAAGATGCTCTCCCGGGAGGAGACCCTTAAATCACCATATTTACAGGATCAGATGGCAAAGATACTGCCAGCCATTTCCGCAGCCGGGTCGGATTCCGCTATGCTTGATAACACCCTTGAATTTCTTATGATGAACGGCATGGAGCTTCCCCTGGCTCTTATGATAACCATTCCTGAGCCCTGGTCCAAGTCCGGTGATATGGATGAGGACAAAAGGAATTTTTACGAATATTACGCTACCATGATGGAGCCCTGGGACGGTCCTGCATCCATCCTTTTTTCCGACGGAGATATCATGGGGGCCATCCTTGATCGAAACGGCCTGCGCCCCTCCCGCTACTATGTGACAAAGGACGACGATCTCATCCTTTCCTCAGAGGTGGGTGTGCTTTCTGTACCGGAAAGTGAGATAGTAAAAAAGGACAGGCTCCGTCCGGGCAGGATGCTTTTATGCGATACCGTAAATGGCAGGCTTATAGATGATGAGGAATTAAAGAAAAGATATACAAAAAGAAACCCCTATGGCCAATGGCTTTCCCAGAATCTGATAGAGCTAAAAAGCCTACACATCCCCAATCACAGGGTAAGTGAATACGACAGTAAGATGAGACACAAGCTGCAAAAGGCATTTGGCTACTCCTATGAGGATATCAGGGAAGTGATCATACCCATGGCAAGGGACGGCTCGGAGGCCATTGGTGCCATGGGACTTGATGTGCCCTTAGCGGTGCTGCAGAAAGAGAGGCATATATCTCTTTTTGACTATTTTAAGCAGCGTTTTGCCCAGGTCACCAATCCTCCCATTGATTCGATCCGTGAGGATGTGGTTACAGCCACCACCATCTTTTTGGGCACCGGGGGAAATCTCTTAAACGAGGTGGAGGAAAACTGTCATTTTCTCCGCATAAATAACCCCATCCTTACAAATATTGATCTGCTGAAGATCCGGCACATGGATATCCCCGGCTTTAAGGTGGAGACCATACCTATTACATATTATAAGAATACCTCTCTAAAAAAGGCAGTGGAGCATCTTTATGTTGAGGCAGACCGGGCTTACCGGGACGGTGCCAACATCCTGATCCTCTCCGACAGGGGAGTGGATGAAAACCATGTGGCAATACCATCACTTCTTGCAGTGGCATCCCTCCAGTCCCATCTGGTATATACAAAAAAGAGGACCCGGCTTTCTTTGATCCTTGAAACAGGAGAGCCCAGAAGTGTCCATCATTTTGCCACGCTTTTGGGCTACGGTGCATCCGCAGTGTGTCCTTATCTGGCACTTGAATGCATCCATGAGGCTATAGATGAGGGGCTTTTGGACAAGGACTACTATGCAGCCGTGGAGGACTACAACCATGCAGTCATCACAGGCATTATAAAGATCGCCAGCAAAATGGGCATATCCACCATCCAGTCCTATCAGGGGGCAAAGATCTTTGAGTGCATTGGCATAGACAAAGGAGTTACGGATACATATTTTGACGGCACAAAAAGCAAGATCGGTGGGATCACCTTAAAGGATATAGAGGATGATGTGGAGGCACTTCACGACAGAGCCTTTGACCCCTTAGGGCTGTCATTGGACGAGACGCCGGATTCTGTAGGAGACCATAAGATGCGCTCCATGGGTGAGCGGCACGTATATACCCCGGAGACGATCCATCTTTTGCAAAAAGCCGTGCGCACCGGAGATTATGAGACCTATAAGGAATTTACAAAGAGGGTGACTGATGAGGATGCACCCTATGCTCTTCGGGGACTTCTGGAATTCAATTATCCCAAAAAGGGAATAGATATAAGCAAGGTGGAGCCCGTGGATTCCATTGTAAAAAGGTTTAAAACCGGTGCCATGTCCTATGGCTCCATCTCAAAGGAAGCCCATGAGACTCTGGCAGTTGCCATGAATACTCTCCATGGCAAATCCAATACCGGCGAGGGCGGCGAGGATGATGAGAGACTTTCTGATCCTATGCGCTGCTCCGCAATAAAACAGGTGGCAAGCGGCAGGTTCGGAGTTACCTCAAAATATCTGGTGTCAGCCCGGGAAATTCAGATCAAGATGGCTCAGGGAGCCAAGCCCGGAGAGGGAGGTCATCTGCCGGGGAAAAAGGTCTATCCATGGATCGCAAAGACCAGGCTTTCCACCCCCGGGGTGTCACTTATATCTCCGCCGCCTCACCATGACATTTACTCCATAGAGGATCTGGCAGAGCTTATTTACGATCTGAAAAATGCAAATAAGGATGCCAGAATTTCAGTGAAGCTGGTTTCCGAGGCAGGAGTGGGTACTGTGGCAAGCGGCGTGGCAAAGGCAGGTGCCCAGGTGATACTCATATCCGGCTATGACGGCGGCACGGGAGCGGCACCCGTTACATCCATCCACAATGCAGGTATGCCCTGGGAGCTGGGGCTTGCCGAGACCCATCAGACACTTTTGCAAAACGGACTCAGGGACAGGGTGATAATCGAAACTGACGGGAAGCTTCTGTCCGGTCGTGATGTGGCAATAGCAGCCATACTTGGGGCAGAGGAATTTGGCTTTGCCACAGGACCTCTTGTGTCCATGGGCTGTGTCATGATGAGAGTCTGCAACAAGGACACCTGTCCTGTGGGAGTGGCAACCCAGAATCCCACGCTTAGAAAACGCTTTGCCGGGAAGCCGGAGCATGTGATAAATTTCATGCGTTTTGTGGCACAGGAACTCAGAGAGTACATGGCGGCTCTTGGTATAAAGAGTGTGGATGAGCTGGTGGGAAGAAGAGACCTCATAAAGCAGTCAAAAAAGGATCAAACAAGAGGCAGCCTGGATCTTTCCGCCATTCTCTATGACCCGGATGTTAAGCCGGAGATACACTATGACAAAAAGAATGTATATGACTTTAAGCTTAGTGAGACCTTAGATGAAAAGAAGCTTATTAAAAAACTGGATCCAAAGAATAATAAAAATGGCGGCATAAGCCTTGAGGTAAAAAACACCGACAGAGCCTTTGGCACGGGGCTGGGTCGAGAGATCACTAAAATGTATGGTGATTCCCTCCCTGATGATTCCTATGTGGTGGATTGCAGGGGAGCAGGGGGACAGTCCTTTGGCGCATTTATTCCAAAGGGACTTACCATAAGGCTTAGGGGAGATGCCAACGACTACTTTGGTAAGGGTCTCTCCGGCGGCAGGCTTACTGTTTCACTGCAGGAGGAAGCCACCTATGACGCCTCTGAAAACATAATAATCGGAAATGTGGCACTTTACGGTGCCACCTCCGGTGAGGCATATATAGGTGGAGTGGCAGGTGAGAGATTTGCCGTAAGAAATTCCGGTGCCCTTGCGGTGGTGGAGGGTGTGGGTGACCACGGCTGCGAGTATATGACAGGAGGCTGTGTGGTGATCCTGGGACATGTGGGGAAAAATTTTGCCGCAGGCATGAGCGGCGGCATAGCCTATGTGCTTGATCCCCATGACTCACTGTATAAAAAACTGAATAAATCCATGGTGTCCTTAGAACCTGTGACGGATAAGTATGACGTAAAGAGGCTTAAGGATCTTATAGAGGCTCACAGGAAAAACACCGGTTCCAAAGAGGCAGGGCTGATACTAAAGGACTTTTCGGACTACCTGCCTCATTTTAAAAAGGTGATCCCCTACGACTACAAGAGGATGATAGAGACCGTGGCAAAGATGGAGGAAAAGGGGCTGTCACACGAACAGGCAGAGGAAGAGGCTTTCTATAAGATGACAAGTCAGGAAGGATAAGTGTAATGGGAAAAGCAACAGGATTTTTAGAATATGACAGGGTGGATAGCGGAGCATTATCCCCGGGTGAGCGTATAAAAAACTGGAATGAATTTCACACCCCTCTTGGTATGGCAGAGCAGAAAAAACAGGCTGCCAGATGTATGGACTGCGGCGTGCCCTTTTGCCAGTACGGCATGAGCATAGAGGGCATGACAAGCGGCTGCCCTCTTCACAATCTGATCCCGGAGTGGAACGATCTTTTGTACTTAGGCTGCATGGACCATGCCTATGAGAGGTTAAAAAAGACCAGCAATTTCCCGGAGTTTACCTGCAGGGTCTGTCCGGCACTCTGCGAAAAGGCCTGCACCTGCGGACTCTATGATAAGCCCGTTTCCACCAGGGAAAATGAGAGAACCATAATCGAATACGCCTACGAAAATGGTCTGGCAGGTCCTAAGCCTCCCGAAAACCGCACAGAAAAAAAGGTTGCCGTAATAGGCTCCGGTCCTGCGGGACTTGCGGCAGCAGACGATTTAAACCGCCGGGGACATCAGGTTTTTGTATATGAAAAAAATGACCGTATCGGAGGATTGTTAAGGTACGGCATCCCCAATATGAAGCTGGAAAAATGGGTGATAGACCGAAAGCTTTCCATAATGGAAAAAGAGGGCATAAGTTTTTTGACAAATAAGGATGTGGGAGCAGATGTAAAGGCAGGGGAGCTTATTGGTAGCTATGATGCCGTGATAATCGCCACCGGAACGCCCAATCCCAGAGATATAAAGGTCATGGGGAGAGATGGTGAAGGCATATATTTTGCCGTGGATTTTTTACGTGATGCCACCAAACAGCTCTATGAAAAAAAGCTTATAGAGGATGGGATCTTATCAGGAGATATCACACCGGCTCTCGGGCTTAGTGCAAAGGATAAGGATGTGATAGTTATAGGTGGAGGCGATACGGGAAATGACTGTGTGGGAAGCTGCATCAGACAGGGGGCAAAAAGCGTGATCCAGCTTGAGATGATGCCAAAGCCTCCGGAGAAAAGGAGAGAGGACAATCCCTGGCCTCAGTGGCCCCTCATCCTAAAGACTGACTACGGCCAGGAGGAGGCCATTGATAAATATGGCAGTGATCCCCGGATCTATCAGACCACGGTAAAGGAGTTCAAGAGAGATAAAAAAGGCAAACTCTGTGGTGCTACCATTGTCTCCTTAGAGTCACAGACTGATGAAAAGACCGGGCGACGCATCATGGCTCCCGTGGCAGGAAGTGAGCGGGAGGTAAAATGTGAGCTTGTGCTTATTGCGGCAGGCTTTTTGGGACAGAAGGAATACTTAGCAAAGGAGCTTTCGGCGGAGCTTGATGGCAGGACAAATTTTGCCAGAGAAAATAATTCACACAAGGTATGTATGAAGGGTGATGTAAAAAAGGTCTTTGTGGCCGGCGATGCCGGTACGGGTCAGTCTCTGGTGGTAAAAGCCATTGCCGACGGCAAGGAATGTGCCAGGGAAGTGGATGAATTTCTCATGGGCTACACCGCGTTATAGAAATGTTGTATAATACCGCAGTAGTATATGACAAAACTTTGGAGGGCTATTATGTCTGAAATATCAATCAATGAGGTAATGGATTTTATAGAGGAAAATGATGTCAAGTTTATCAGGCTTGCCTTTTGCGATTATTTTGGCAATCAGAAAAATATTTCCGTCATGCCTGAGGAACTTAAAAAGGCCGCTGAAAGAGGGGAACCCTTTGACTCATTTCGAATAGCGGGCTTTGATGACCCGGACTGTCAGGATCTGTTTTTACGTCCTGATCTATCCACCATGTGCATATTGCCCTGGAGACCACAGGAGGGGCGGGTGCTCAGGTTTTACAGTGATGTGGTCACCGCAGATGGCAGCGGTTACGCCTTGGATCCCAGGAAGCTTTTAAAGGACACTGTGACGGAGTGCAAAAAAATGGATTTCAAGCCCAGGGTAGGATTGAATTCGGAGTTTTACCTTTTCAGGACAGATGAGGAGGACAATCCCACCAACATTCCCTGGGATCACGGCACAAGCTATGATATAGCACCCTTAGACAGGGGAGAAAATATAAGGCGTGAGATATGCCTGACCATGGAGGAGATGGGAATAACTCCGGAAAAATCCTACCATGAGAGCGGCCCGGGGCAGAATGAGATCGACTTTGAGGAGGATTCCACCCTACACTCGGCAGACAATTTTATCACCTATAAAAATGTGGTGGGTGCAGTCTCCGCCAGAAACGGTATCTATGCCTCCTTTGCGCCCAAGCCCCTTCAGGATTGCAGCGGAAATGGACTGCATATAAGGATGGCTTTGTTTAGAGGTGGCGTAAATCTCATAGACCGGGATCCTGCCATGGCGGAGGCCTTTACGGCAGGGGTACTGCATCGCATGAGGGATATTACCGTTTTTTTGAATACCCAGCCGGAATCTTATCTTCGATTTGGCCAGGGGGAGGCACCGAAGCATATTACCTGGTCTATGCAAAATCGTTCCCGTCTCCTTCGGATACCTGTAATAAACGGCAAGCGCACAGGCTTTATCCTAAGGTCGCCGGACTCCGGGATCAATCCCTATATAGCCTTTACTATGATAATAAAGGCGGGACTCTCCGGGATAGAAAATAAAGAGAGGCTTCCGGAACCGGTGGAAAGATCCATGCGGTATATGACGGATGAGGAAAAGAAGGCTTATGACAAGCTTCCACTGACTTTGGATGAGGCTGTGGAATGTGCCAAAAACAGTAGTTTTATAGGCAGTGACGAAGCACTTAAGAGGGTGTCAGAGAGATTTTTGTCCGTAGTAACAGGATGAAACAGATTTGGGAATTTGAGGATATATGGAGCGGGTTCTTTTAATATGTGATTCTGATAAAGCGAGGGAGTTTTGTCTGGATGTCCTGAGAAAACAGGGATATCCTGATGTCTTTGTGTGCAAAAACGGAGGAGAAGCCAAAAGGAGGCTTTTGGAATATGAGTATGAATTTGTTCTGATCAACGCCCCACTGCGCATGGAGTCTGCCGAAAGTGTGGCTATAGATATCGGCACTAAAAATGTAAGTCAGGTCATCCTTCTTATAAAAAACGAATACTTTGACGAAGCCCATGCCCATACCAGGGATGCGGGGGTTATAGCGGTTTCAAAACCCATACACCCAAGGGAACTTGCTCTTGCGGTAGATTTTTCCTATATTGCGGGGGCACGTATCAGGATGATGCAAAAGGAGAATAAAAAACTCCAGCAAAAGATAAACGAGATAAAGTATGTATCCAAGGCAAAACTGATGCTGATAGAGTATGAGGGCGTCAGCGAGGAGGAAGCCCACAAGAGGATAGAGCGCACAGCCATGAATGAGAGAAAAAGCCGGCTTTTGGTTGCAAAGGAGATCATAGATCGTTACGAATAACGGAGGTTTAATATGTACAGTATAAATAAAATTACAGCAAGCTTTACGGTGGTTCCAAAGAAGTCTTGCGATCATGTTCGATCATAGATTTTTCTAAAGGATATTTTACCATACTTGCCCTGTTCCTTTATGATGCGATATCCGGGCGGCTTTTCCCCATCGGGAGGTTCCAAGGTGCCGTTTTCAATCTTTCGTTTTCTGATAAGTTCATCAAGCTTCTCATCTGATATCTGAAAGGTAAGATGTTTTCTGATCTCATCCGCAGTGTAACCCACATCCGTAAGATGCCTGATCACCCCGCCGTTAGCAGCTTCATTTATGAAATCACCCAAAGCCTCGTTAAAATACTTCATCTTCTGATTCCCACCGTCATATAAAAAGACGTATCCCCTTTCACACATTTCGCAAAATCACCAGCCACCTGTATTTTAATATGCGAAAGCCTTTATTGTAAACAAAAAGATTGTTGGTTTTTGGGTTCTAAATTATTCCATTAAGACTACGGATGGCAAGCCCTTCCTAAGCCCACAGGGGAATTTGATGAGATCATATTTGGCAGCAAAAAGGCCCGGGAGGCTTTTTTTGTGGAATAAAAGCCCGGATGGTGTTATAATCAGAAAGTCAAATTTAAAAAAGGGGGAGCTTTTTATGAACGACAATATAGTAAAAAGAAATGAGAAACTGGCGGAAAAGATCATAAAGGGTCTTGAAAGCCGTAATATGACAGGGTACTATGCACCCAATGCCGAGCAGGCAAAAAAGCTTGCTTTAGGTCTTATCCCCAAGGGCAGCACAGTTACCAACGGCGGCGTGATGAGCGCCCATGAGATTGGGCTGATAGACGCCCTTATTGAGGGGGATTATAACTATATTGACAGAGATACTTCCGAGGATAAGCAGGCGGCAGCTCTGGCAGCCTATACGGCAGACTTCTTTTTGACCAGTGCCAATGCCATTACCGAGGACGGGATTATTATAAATATAGACGGTAATGCCAACAGGGTTTCAGCCATAGCCTACGGACCTAAAAAAGTCATTTTCATTGTAGGTATGAATAAGGTCACAAAGGACGAGGAGTCGGCAATGAGCCGTGCCAGAAATGTGGCTGCGCCGATCAATGCCCAGAGGTTTGGGCTTAAGACTCCCTGCAGTACCACAGGCTCCTGTGCTGATTGCAAATCACCGGACACCATCTGCTGTCAGTTTTTGACAACCAGATATTCCAGGCACAATGACAGGATCCATGTAATACTTGTGGGAGAGTCCCTGGGATTTTAAATCCCTTTGTATCAATAAATTAGAGGAAATGTGTTTTGAAGGAACTTAAAAGGATCAGTATTTTTGAAGCATCTGTACCCGAGAGGATCATGCGAGTCGTCATGGTCCTTTTTGGAGTAGTATTTTTGGCTCTGGGGATAGCCTTTTTAAAGCTGGCGCTTTTGGGCAACGACCCTTATACCGGCATGCTTTTTGCCATATCGGATGTCACCGGATTTCCCTACCCCTGGCTTCAGGTTTTGGTGGGACTTTTGCTTCTGGTGGTGGAATTCATCTGGGGCAGGCACTATATCGGGATCGGAACCGTTTATAATGCTGTTTGCATAGGCTTTATTGTGGATTTTTTCTACGGGATCATTCATGGCTCCTTTGGAGATCCCGGGTCTTTCCCTTATCAGCTATTGGCTCTTGCTGCGGGCATGATCATATGCAGCTTTGGGATATCCATGTATCAGCAGGCGGATCTGGGAGTGTCTCCCTATGATTCAATATCTCTTATAATGACAGAGAGGCAGGACAGGCTTCCCTACTTTTGGTGCCGGATAATCACAGATGCTGTCTGCGCCATAGTGTGCTTTTTGCTTGGCGGTATAGTGGGGCTTGGTACATTGGTGACAGCCTTTGGCTTCGGTCCCTTTGTAAGCTTTTTTAACAATATAGTTTCCAATCCCCTGATAAGACTTAGCAGAGGTGAAAAAAAGGGCGACTTGTAGAAATCCCCCAAATATGCTAAAGTTTTGATAAGTGTGGTCTTTTTCTATATAGCATTGAGAGAGGTGTGGTTTAATGGGAGCTGCTGAAAGGACCGAAGAGGTTTTGCGTGATATACATGTCCTTTTTTCTAAGGCTCAGCCGGTTGAGGGCAGTAAAAAGAGAGTCATTGTGGACAAGGACCGGATGATGGATCTTTTGAAAAAGCTTAATGACTGTATGTATGATATGATGGATGAGCATGAGCTTACCATCCAGAGCCGTGAAAAGGCAAGCAGGGAGCTTAAAAAACAGGGCGACGATATCATATTTGATGCCAGAAAAAATGCAGAAGATGTGTATGCGGCTTCCGTCATATATTCCGATCAGGCTCTTTCCGAAATTTGTGAGATCATTGACAGGGCACAGGAAAACATGGAAGAAGTGCACCAGGATATGATAAGACAGATAAAAAGCAAGCGGCAGTCGGTAAAGGACAATCAATATGAGTTAAAGTCCCAGCTTCAGGATTTTATCGACACCCAGAAGTACATTCATATCATAGAAGAAGAAAATATCCGCCGTGCCAAGGAAAAAGAGGGTGCCGGGGATATGCCCCAGGCGCCGGGAAGCGAATTTGTACCGGAGAAGCCTAAGATACAGATAAACGAAGAATACTTCAGAAATGCCGGACTTGCCATAGAGGATGAAAAGCCGGATGAGGGCGCATCTCCTGCCATGGATCTGACAGAGGAGGAGATAAAAGCCATGTCAAATGATCTGGATGCAGAATACTTTGACTGGAAGGACAAGGAAGAAAAGCCTAAGGAAAAAAGCGGGATCTTCCCGTCATTTTTAAAAAGAAAGTAGGAGATCGTCGGTATGAAAATACATGAAAAAGGAATGTACCTTATCAATAACAGCGAGCTTACAGATGATGTAAAAAAGGTGGAGGCGCTGACCCACTCAAAGCCGGAGCCATCTGTTGCTGCGCAGCAGACCATTGCATATGGTATTCTTAAGGATCACAATACATCCGGGGATATGGATGCCCTCAGGGTGAAGTTTGACAAGCTTACCAGCCATGATATCACCTATGTGGGAATAATCCAGACAGCCAGAGCATCAGGACTGGAGAAATTTCCCATTCCCTATGTGCTTACCAACTGCCATAACAGCCTTTGTGCCGTAGGTGGCACCATCAATGAGGATGACCACATGTTTGGTCTGTCCTGTGCCAAAAAGTATGGTGGAGTATATGTTCCTCCCCATCAGGCAGTCATACACCAGTTTGCCCGTGAAATGCTGGCGGAGTGCGGCAAGATGATACTTGGATCCGACTCCCATACCCGCTACGGAGCCCTGGGTACCATGGCGATGGGAGAGGGTGGACCGGAGCTTGTTAAACAGCTTTTAGGTCGTACCTATGATATTCCCATGCCGGATGTGGTTGCGGTATATCTTACAGGAGCACCTGTTCCCGGAGTCGGACCTCAGGATGTGGCTCTTGCCATTATAGGTCAGGTCTTTGAAAAGGGACTGGTTAAAAATAAAGTAATGGAATTTGTTGGTCCCGGAGTTGCCAATCTGTCAGTGGACTTCCGCATAGGTGTGGATGTGATGACCACAGAGACCACCTGCCTGTCATCTATCTGGACTACAGATGAAAAAGTCGAAGAGTTTTATGAGATACATGGCAGAAAATCTGCATACAAAAAGCTGCTTCCGGGAGAGGTGGCTTATTACGACAGCGCCATAGAGATAGATCTTTCCAAAATACGTCCCATGATCGCCATGCCTTTCCACCCCAGCAATGCCTACACCATTGCCGAGGTCAAGGAAAATCTCATGGATATTTTGCATGATACCGAGGAGCGGGCAAAGGTGAGCCTGGACGGCCAGGTGGATTTCAAGCTTACCGACAAGGTAAGGGATGGAAAGCTCTATGTGGATCAGGGCATAATCGCAGGCTGCGCAGGGGGCGGCTTTGAAAATATAGTGGCTGCGGCGGATATCATGAAGGGGTCAAGTATCGGACCTGATGAATTTACCCTTAGTATTTATCCTGCCAGCACACCTATTTACATGGAGCTGGTTAAAAATGGAACAGTGGCGGATCTGATGGCAACAGGAGCCATAGTAAAGACTGCATTCTGCGGTCCCTGCTTCGGAGCAGGGGATACCCCGGGCAACAATGGATTTTCCATCAGACACTCCACCAGGAACTTCCCTAACCGTGAGGGCTCCAAGCTTCAAAACGGACAGATCGCCTCAGTGGCTCTTATGGATGCCAGATCCATAGCTGCTACCGCTGCCAACAAGGGCTATCTGACGGGAGCAGATGAGGTGGATGTTACATATTCCGCCAAGGGCTATTATTTTGACAGCCGCATATATGAAAACAGGGTATTTGACAGCAAGGGTGTGGCAGATCCTGACCAGGAGGTGAAGTTCGGTCCCAATATCAAGGACTGGCCCGCTATGTCACCTTTGCCGCAGCATATGTTTTTAAAGGTGGTATCCGAGATCCACGATCCGGTAACCACTACGGATGAGCTCATTCCTTCGGGAGAGACCTCATCATATCGTTCCAATCCTTTGGGGCTTGCAGAGTTTACCTTATCACGTAAGGATCCTGCCTATGTGGGACGTGCCAAGGAGGTGCGGGCTATCCAGGAGACTATTGAAAAAGATTCCTGCCCGGGAGAGGTATCCGAAGAATTCCATCAGGTGATCCACAAGGTAAAGGAGACTTTTTCAGATGTCAGCAGAAAAAATATAGGTGTGGGAAGCACCATATTCGCCAGAAAGCCCGGAGACGGGTCTGCCCGTGAGCAGGCTGCCTCCTGCCAGAAGGTTTTAGGAGGCTGGGCAAATATAGCATTTGAATATGCTACCAAGCGCTACCGCTCCAACCTGATAAACTGGGGTATGCTTCCTCTGGTCATAAATGAGGGTGAACTTCCCTTTGCAAACGGAGATTATATCTTTTTACCGGAGATCAAAAAGGCAGTGGAGACAAAGGCAGACAGCATAGAAGCCTATGTGGTCCGTGACGAGGGGCTGGTTCCCTTTAAGCTTACTCTGGGTGATCTTACAGATACCGAAAGAGAGATCATTACAAAGGGCTGTCTCATAAACTACTACAGATCCGGCAAATAGAACGGAGGGTATTTTTGAACACTGAAAACGTGGACAAGTACGACAAAGAATACGCTAAAAATATGGTACGCAAATACATGCCGTTGGTGACGGTGGTTGTCACCGCGGCGGTGTGTATTATCATATTCTATTTTTGTGTTAAGAGATACACGGGATTAAAAGATGGTATAGATACGCTGATGAGGGTTTTTCAGCCCATTCTTTTTGGATTTGTAATGGCATTTCTGATGAATCCCATCATGATGTCTTTGGAGAAGCCCTTTCAGAATTTTTTCTTAAAGCGGGGCGGCACCATCACAAAGGTCAAAAAGAATGTCAGGGTCATCACTTCGGTTTTGTCCCTTATCATCCTGGTGGGAGTGGTCAGTGTTTTCCTATGGGCAGTGATACCGGAGTTTATCAGCACAGTGACTTTTCTGGTGAACAACCTGACTACCCAGATCGGGGGCGTGCTGGACTGGGCGAATGAAATTACCGGAGGCAGATTTGAGACCCAGATCATGTCTGTAAAAAATGACGAAGCCATCAATAATGCCATTGATAAGGGGCTTAGCTTTGTCCAGGGATATCTGAATCTGGACAAACAGGAAGAGATGATAAAGACAGTTACCTCCTGGGGCTATGGACTGGGCAGACTGGCGGTAAACCTGATAATCGGCTGCTTTGTCTCCGTGTATGTCCTTATGGAAAAGGAGAAGTTTAAGGGACAGGCCAAAAAGCTGGTGTATGCCTTTTTCTCCCCTGCCGTGGGAAATGAGATCATGGAATTTGCCAGAAAGACCAATGATGTGTTCTATGGTTTTATAATTGGAAAGATCATAGATTCCATTATCATTGGATTTATTTGTTATTTTGGCATGACGATCTTAGGGCTGCCATACAGGCTTTTGACATCAGTGATCGTGGGTGTCACCAATATCATCCCGGTATTCGGACCTTATATCGGAGCTGTGCCTACGGTTATAATCATATTTTTGACAGAGCCGAGGCTGGGGATCTATTTCATGATCTTTGTACTTGTGCTGCAGCAGTTTGACGGGAATCTTATAGGACCAAAGATACTGGGAGATTCCACAGGTATATCCACCTTCTGGGTAGTCGTATCCATAGTTGTGGGAGGCGGATTATTCGGATTTATGGGTATGCTGCTTGGAGTACCTACCATGGCTATGATATACTATCTGGTAGGTAGGATATCCAACGTACTCCTTAAAAAACGCAAGCTGCCTGTTAATACAGGTGAGTATATCGAGCTGGATCATATTGACGACAAATCCAATCAGATGGTCAAAAAAGATCCGGAAAAGGTGGCAAGACGCAGGGTAGAGGCTACACCTAAATTTTTGCGACAGAAAAAAGACAGGGATTCTGACGAAAAAAATTAGGATTTACGACGGTTTTGTGATATACTAATGGACGCAATTAACTTCCTGTTTTGCCCGGTGGGTATGCATTCTCCAGTCGGGTTTTGAAGTGGCTGAATTTATTAATGAGTCTGAACTAAAACAGTAGAGTTAATCCGGGGAAAGAAAATGGATCGCGCAGAATACAAAGCGAAAATAGAAGACATTAGAGGACTTATTGATTCCGGCAAGACAGATTATGCCTATGATATGCTTTTAGCAGAGAACTGGAAAAAGGTTCCCAATGTCAATATAATGATGCAGGCAGGAGAGCTTTTTGCCGCATGCAAAAAATATGACGAAGCCAAAGAACTTCTGGTAATGGCTCACGAGCGTTCACCCATAGGCAGGATGATAATATACAGACTTGCCCTGGTTTGCGTGGAGCTTGGGGAGTTGGATGAGGCATCGGAATACTATGATGAGTTCGTGGAGATAGCACCTCACGACAGTCTTAAGTATATAATCAGATATCAGATTGCCAAGGCCAAGGGCTCTGACGATCTTACGCTGATCTCTATTTTAGAGGAGCTTAAGGCGGTGGACTTTGTTGAGGAGTGGGCATTTGAGCTTGCGGTTTTGTATCGCAGGACAGCCCAGGCTGACAAATGCATTGATCTCTGTGATGAGATCGTACTGTGGTTCGGAGACGGGCCTTATGTGGAAAAAGCCCTTGAGATGAAGATGCTTTACCATCCTTTAGATAAAAACCAGGAGGATAAGTACAGGCAGATCCAGCAAAAGAGGGACGGTATCACTGAGATCAGACCGGGAGAGGAATTTGGCAGCAGTGAGATACTTCACCACCCCATCCAGATCCCGGAGGTGGAGGTAAACAGCGATCGCTTTAATACCGTTAATCTCCAGGCTGAGATCAAAAAAAATATTGAAGAGATAATGAAAGCAACCCAGGAGGCGGATGTATCCGAAAATATGGAAGCCATCCGGGGACTGGTGGAGGATATACCCTATCTGCAGATGCAGCAGGAGGAGAGTGATCTCGAGGAAGAAAAGCAGGCAACCATGGAGCTGGATGAATCCATTAAAAACAGCTTCCAGGAATATCTGACTACCGGATACGATGGTCAGATCGAATTGATCCTGCCCGAACAGCCTGTGGTGGAGGAGCAGCCTATTGAGGGGCAGCTTACTATAGCAGATGCCATGGCTCAGTGGGAAAAGACGGCTGCTGCAGCGGCGGCTGCATTGGAAGAGGCAAAGCAAAAAAGACTTATACAGACCAAAGCCAAGGCTTTGGAGGAAGCCAATTATATTATGGACAGGCTGGAGGATGTTTCCCCCAAGCTGGATGCAGGCATGACTCCCCAGGAGATCATACGTGAAGAGATACTTTCCAGAGAACCGGAGCCTGAACCGGAAGCTGAATCGGAGCCCGAAGTTCGGGAAGAGTTTTCTGAAGAACCGGAGAACGAAGTCCGGGAGGAGCCTGCCGAGGAACCGGAGGATGTACCGGCAAAGGAGACTGAGGAGCAGCGTGACACCTTTAAAATCCCTCGCATAGAGGACGGTATAGAGACCGGAGTGGGACTTGAGATACCGGTGGTGGTGCCGCCGGTGGCAGAAGCCGAGCCGGAGCCCTGGGAGCCTGTGAAGCTTTCTGAGGATGCTGCCGAAACAGAGGACTCAGAAGTTTTGAAACCCGAGACAAGCGAGACGGGAACAGAGGAAATCGAAGTAGAAGCAGAGCCCGAAATAGAGGGAGAAATTGAGTCGGAGGAGCCCGAGTCAGAAGAGTCCGAAGCAGGCGATTCAGGGTCTGACATTGGAAAAGCAGTCCAATTAGTGGCGGGACTCAATGACATCCTGCAGGAGGAGATAGACAAGCTGGAGGATGCCGAACCCACCGAAGCCGAGATTGAAAAAGAAAAGGACATCTATCTGGGCAACACCATTGATCTTGAAAAGGCAGTGGCGGACGTGACTGCCGAGATCAAAAAGGAAATTGAGGAAGCTCCGGCTGAGGAGCTGGGTCTTTCTGATGAAGAAAAGGAAGCTTTTTCCTACTTCACTCCTATTACTGGTATGGAAAGGACTTTAAGCAGGGTGCTTAACCGGACCAGAGCCAGACTGTTGGATGCGGATAAAAAAGCATCCGCAGGCAATATACTTATATATGGCGGCAGGGGCAGCGGAAAGACCACTCTTGCAATGAACCTTATAAAGGTGATACAAAAGGAGACAGGCAGACTTTCCGGCAATGTGGGAAAGATAGACGGCAAGCGTCTCAATGAAAAGGATATACAAAAGCTTTTTGACGCAGTATCCGGTGGAAGCCTCATAGTGGAAAATGCCGGTGATATAAGCAGGGATACCTCTGTGGCAATGTCTCTTCTTATGCAGCAGGACACATCAGGTATGCTGGTGATCCTGGAGGGTTCTTCAACAGATATGAACAGGATGCTCAATGCCAACGGGCAGTTTGCATCCATGTTTACGGAAAAGATATCAATACCGGTTATGACCATTGATGAGCTGGTGGATTTTGGCAGGACCTATGCGTCAGAGCTGGGATATGGTATAGATGATATGGGAGTTTTGGCTTTGTACGACAAGATCAATCTCTGCGGCAGAGCAGATCATCCCACTTATCTGACAGAAGTTAAGGAAATAGTGGACAGAGCAATAGATCATGTGGAGAGAGGAGGATTAGGGGGATTTTTCGGAAGACTCGGATCCAAACATTATGATGAAGCAGGCAGGCTGATACTTAGAGAAAAGGATTTTGTGGACTAATACATCAGATCGAAGGGGGACTTTGTAATGAGTAATTTTACTGAACTTGACAGCTATTTATTTGGTCAGGCTACGCACTACGATATTTTCCGTAAGCTGGGCGCCCATCAGGCAGTTGTGGACGGCGTGGAAGGCGTGGTCTTTGACGTGTGGGCTCCTCATGCAGCGGCAGTAAGCGTGGTGGGGGATTTCAACGGCTGGAATGAAAATGCCCACGTAATGGAACGGGTGGCACCCGGGGAGATGGGAGTATACGAAGCCTTTGTTCCGGAGGCAAAAGAGGGTCAGTTATACAAGTATCTGATATACACCAAGTCAGGAGAGAGGCTTTACAAGGCTGATCCCTATGCTACCACCTCTGAGTTGAGACCTGAGACAGCTTCTAAGATCTTCTTTGTAGAAGGCTATAAGTGGACAGACAACGCATGGATGAAAAAGAGGGAAGATAAAAAGCCCTACTACGAAAAGCCTATGTCCATATATGAGGTTCATCCCGGTTCCTGGAAGCGTCATCCCGGAAGAGAAGATGACGGCTTTTACAGCTATAAGGAATTTGCCAAAGCTCTGGCTGACTATGTGACAGATATGGGGTATACCCATGTGGAGCTAATGGGTATTTCCGAGTATCCCTTCGACGGATCCTGGGGATATCAGGTTACGGGTTACTATGCGCCCACATCAAGATACGGTGATCCCAAGGAGTTTATGTATCTGGTAAATCATCTCCACAAAAAGGGAATAGGTGTTATCCTTGACTGGGTACCCGCTCACTTCCCCAGAGATGCACACGGTCTGGCTGACTTTGACGGAGAGCCTTTGTATGAATATGCCGATCCTAAAAAGGGTGAGCATCCTGATTGGGGTACAAAGATATTTGACTACGGCAAAAATGAGGTTAAAAACTTCCTTATCGGCAGCGCCATAAACTGGGTGGAGACCTATCACATAGACGGACTCAGAGTGGATGCTGTGGCTTCCATGCTGTATCTGGATTATGGCAAGGACGACGGACAGTGGATAGCAAATGAGTATGGCGGCAATGAAAATCTTGAAGCCATAGAGTTTTTCAAGCACATAAATACACTTATTACAGGCAGGTATCCCGGAGTTTTGATGATAGCTGAGGAGTCTACCGCATGGCCCCGGGTCACAGGGTCTGTGGAGGATGATGGCTTGAATTTCTCCTACAAGTGGAACATGGGATGGATGCATGACTTTTTGGATTACATGAAGCTGGATCCTTATTTCCGCAAGGACAACCATAACAAGATGACCTTTGCCATGAGCTACAATGAATATGAGAAGTATATTCTGGTTTTGTCCCATGACGAGGTGGTACATCTGAAGTGCTCCATGATAAACAAGATGCCCGGTCTGGAGGGAGATAAGTTTAAAAACCTAAAAGCCGGTTATGCCTTTATGATGGGACATCCCGGCAAGAAGCTTTTGTTTATGGGACAGGATTTTGCCCAGTATCAGGAGTGGAGCGAAAAGAGAGAGCTGGACTGGTATCTTTTGGACAATCCTCAGAACAAGGCGATCAATGACTGGATGAAGGATCTTTTACATATTTACAAAAAATATCCTGCCATGTACGAACAGGACAGCTCCTGGGCAGGATTTGAGTGGATCAATGCAAATGACAGCTACAGAAATATATTCAGCTTTGTCAGAAAAGCCAAATCCGGGAAAAACAGTCTGCTCTTTGTAGTAAACTTCTCTCCCATGGCATATGACGATTACAGGGTAGGAGTTCCCGAAAACAAAAAGCTTAAGCTGATACTTAACAGTGAAGCCCCTGCCTACAACGGGGAGGACTCCAAAAGGAAGCTTAGCTATACACCGGAGGCCATGGAGTGTGACGGCAGGGAGTATTCCATAGCATATCCTCTTCCCGCCTATGGAGTGGCAGTGTTTGTATACTGATTGGGCTAAATGAGATAATAGTATGCAGGAGTCTATAGAAACAGAAGAGTTAGATGAGATCATAGAGACTGACGAAGTGCAGGGCGGACTTTCCAAAAGGAAGCGCGCCCTGCTTTTTGTGGTTATAATCCTGGTGCTTGTGGCGGTGATGGTGGTGCTTTGGATATTTGCATCATACAGTGATTATGAAGAGATGTCGACCCTGCCCATAGCCAATGAAGCAGAGACAAAGTACATGGATTTCAGGGAAAATCTGCTGGCTTACAGCAGGGACGGGGCTTTTTATACAGATTACAATGGCAATCTGATCTGGAACTGCACATATGAGATGGATGATCCAAGGATAAAAAGCTGCGGGGACAGACTCCTTATCTATGACAGGCAGGGGAGCCGGATGCTGATACAGTCATCCGAAAAAAATGAGGGTGAGCTTTCTACCACCCTTCCCATAGTTGATGCGGACATATCGGCTTCGGGAGAGGTGGCTGTGTTGATGCAGGACGGCAGTGTGGGATATCTGACCTTATTTGCACAGGACGGTTCCACCATAGCCTCCGGCGAGGTGCATACCACAAATACCGGATATCCGGTTTCCATAGCGCTTTCATCAGATGGAGAAAAGCTATGCGCCTCCCTTATTGACTTAAAGGATGGTGACGTAAAGACCACCTTGAATTTTTATGACTTTGGAAGTGAGGGAGCCTCGAAAAAGAACAATATTACAGCCAGCTTTTCATATTCAGACATGATAATCCCGGAGGTGGACTATGTGGATGATGACAAACTGGCAGCATTTGGAGATACCGAGATAGTGGTATTTTCCTCGGGAGCATCACCAAAGGTGGCGGCGGAGATGTTTTTGCCTGACAGTATAATAAGTGTATTCCATGACGATTCCTATATAGGGACGATATATACGGGATCTGAGGGCAATGAATTAAAGGTCTGTTCTATGTCCGGGACGGAGAGATATGTGGTGCCTGCAAATGTATCCTACACCAGATGTGAGTTCAACAAAAATGACGAGGTGATGCTTACGGATGGAGAGGACATTTCAATATTTACACTGTTGGGTGTGGAGAAATTCAAATGCCACTTTAATGAGGGATTTTATCAGATGATACCCTGGGAAAGCTCCAGAACCTACGTGTTGGTTGAAAAAAATGCTATCAGGAGGATCCGGCTGAAATGATGGAGATAAACGGTTTATTTATTGCTGTAATGGTGATAATAATTGTATTTATGATACTTGGATACATGAGGGGGATACTGGGGATAATCTTTGGTATAGTCTCATGGGTCTTCTTTTTTGTGTTTGTGGGCTGGGCTTCGCCGGTTATATACACCAACCTGGCTGGATCGGATGTTTCCGTAAAGGTTTCCCGGCAGGTGTATACTTTTTTAGAGGAAAAAGCCGAAAAGACCACAGAGGTCATAGTGGACGGGAATAAAGACAAGACAGATACGGGGGCTATCAAAGACAGTCTCTTTGAACACTATGGGATCATGATCCCTGAGAATCTGCTGTCAGAAAACGGAGCCTATGCTGATGCAAAAAAAGATATAGAGAAAGCTGCAAAGCAGGGAATAGATGAAACCCGTGGAGCGCTCTTGACAGAGGCTACCGTAGTAGTTACTTCTGCCGTAATAAGAGCTGCGTCCACACTAATTGCAGCGATCGTTGCTTTTATTATCTGCATGGCTGTATTTATTCTTATAAGACTGATAAAGGAGCTGCCGCTTATCGGTGATGCCAATAGGACGGTTGGGCTTTTGTTCGGAGCCTGCGAGGGGATACTTTTGGTGTGGATATTTATGTTTGTGATATCAGTGGCGGCTACTACAGAGTTTGGACAAAGTATGATGGCACAGATCCACGCAAATATGATCACCAGTTTCTTATATGATCACAATCTCATTTTGGCTATCGTATAAAAAAATTAAAAAATCTTAAAAAACATGTTGACAGAGTCCTGGGATTTTGATATTATACTATCCGCACCGCGAAAAAGACGGCTTTTAAAAAATTAAAAAAAATAAAAAAAGTTGTTGACAAAGAGCAGACGACGTGATAGGATATAGAAGTTGTCGCTCAAAGCGGTAACAAACGAGTACATTGATAACTGAACAGTGAAACAACCTTGAACGTTCTTATTATAATAAGAGAGAATTAAAACTATTCTCGTCAAAAAACCAGAACAACTCAAGTAAAGAAAGTTAGCTTTCATAATTGAAGTTGGGAATTGAACTTTAAGGCTCGAAAGAGTCTTTAAATTTTAACATGAGAGTTTGATCCTGGCTCAGGATGAACGCTGGCGGCGTGCTTAACACATGCAAGTCGAACGAAGCTCTTATGACAGATCCCTTCGGGGTGAAGACATGAGATGACTGAGTGGCGGACGGGTGAGTAACGCGTGGGTAACCTGCCCTATACAGGGGGATAGCAGTTGGAAACGGCTGATAATACCGCATAAGCGCACGGTATCGCATGATACAGTGTGAAAAACTCCGGTGGTATAGGATGGACCCGCGTCTGATTAGCTAGTTGG
>CAMOZG010000012.1 GCA_946630825.1 uncultured Lachnospiraceae bacterium | reverse complement strand
CCAAACTGATAGGGCTGATATATAACTCCCGATATAGATGAAGCGTATCCTGCATTAAGACGATTGACCACGACTGCACCTACCGCAAGCTGTCCCTCATAGGGTTCACCACCTGCTTCACAGTAGATGAGATTTGCAAGAAGAGTCACATCATCAACTGTTGCCTCTACAGCCTGATTCTGTGTAACTGCAGGCTGGCTCTCCTCTGCAGGAGCACTTTCTACCGTAGTCTCCTGTTCTGCTGCTGCCTCGGCTGCTTCGGCTGCCTCTGCAGCCTTCTGGGCTTTTGCCAAAAGCACTATTGAATTAAGAGCCTGCTCCTCCTCCACGGAAATAGCGCTGCTCATACCGTCAGTATCCAGGGATTTATAAAGAGTCCTGGCTTCATTGCCTGTCACGCAGTATTTGGATTTTACATATCCCTTTACATTGCCGGACTTGATCTTTGTCCATGATCCCTTTTCGGAGACTACATTTGCCACGTCCCCTTTTCTCAGCTTGCCGACGATCTCTCCATCCTTGTCAGCAGAGTCCCTTACATATAAGTAGTCATCCACGTCCGCCATAAGACGATCCGCCCATTTGCTCTGCCTCTCAAAGGAAGCCGCCACCACTGAAATTGTAGCCTCATCCACCGTGACCTTTGCTTTAGCCGTGGCAGAAGCCTGCATCAGAGACATCTCTGTCACAATACCTGCCGTAGTATATCCTGTGGGCTCATACTGAGGCTCCTCTGAAACCTGAGAAGCCGGATACACCGCGCCTGTTAAGGCTGCAAGTGATACTGCAATGGCAGTGCTTTGTATGATTCTCTTTTTCAGTGATCTGTTGGCATTCATAACTACTTTTATTCTCCCGGTGGATTTATTAAACGAATTTTACATTTGTTACATATTTGTTACAAAATCATTATACCGAATGCAACAATTAAGTCAAGTCAAATCCGTTGTTAAAAGTAGCCAAATATTGCGCCAAAAACCGATCAATTATATCATATATGTTTAGAATTCCCTCATTTTATATTCTGTATCCCCGTCTATCATTTTCAGCATGATCCCTGCAAATACGGGGTCAAACTGGGTGCCGCTGCCCTTTTCTATCTCGGATCGCACCACCGTTTGCGGCAGGGGATCCCTGTAGCTTCGCTTGGATGACATGGCATCATAGGCATCTGCCACCCCTATGATCCTGGCTATCTCAGGAATATCCTTGCCGGAGAGACCGTCCGGGTATCCCCTGCCGTCATAGCGCTCGTGATGCCAGTGTGCCCCGGTGGCGATATGGGGTATGGTGGTTATCTTTTCAAGTATCTGAGCCCCTATTGCAGGATGGCTTTTCATCACCTCATATTCCTCATCAGTCAGCTTTCCCGGCTTATTGATTATGGCATTGGGCACACCTATCTTTCCCACATCATGGAGCATGCCCGTAATAAATACTATCTCCTGATCCGCGGTGGAATATCCAAAGCGTCCGGCTATTTCTCTGGCATAGGTCGCCACCCGGAAGGAATGTCCGCTGGTATAGGTATCCTTGGCATCAATGGCTCCGGTCAAAGCCTCGGTGATCTGGTAGGTCATCTGTCTGAGCTTTTCCTGCTGCTCGATTATCTCGGCAGTCTGAAGCTCCACCTCATGCTGCAGGTCATTACGCAGGGTATATAGCTCCAGCATATGCCTGACCCTGAGTTTCAGGACGTTTGGAACCACCGGCTTTCTGATAAAATCCGAAGCCCCCACCGCAAGTCCGTGCTCCTCTGTCTCAGAGTCTTCATCCCCTGTCAGAAAAATAACCGGCACATCCTCCATTTCCGGCCGCTTTCGCATCTCCGTCATGGTCTCAAAACCATCCATATCCGGCATTTTGATATCCAAAAGCACAAGCTCCGGCGTCTTTTTTTCCAGAAACTGCAATGCGTTCCTGCCGGAGGTAACCATATATACCTCATAATCATCCTTTAAAAAAGAATGTATTGCCCTTGCCATGGTGGCATCATCATCTACTACAAGTATCCTGTTAGACATAGCATACTCCGTTCATACAAAACCAATTTAATAGTTTCATCTTACCAAAAAAGCCCGCATGTTGCCAACAATTATTTATGTTATATGGGTTGACAAACCCACGATTATTTGACAAAATATAGTTTGGTAAAATGTAACTATTCAGAACCAATGCAATTTTTAAAAAGATTCGAGCCGGGTTCTGAATAGCTACGTATATTTAATTTTATGGTCGAGGTGTAAAAATGGAGAAGGAATTCGATATCCAAAAATACATGACAGCAGGTGTGGAGAGTGTGGTCTCAGATGCCCTTCGAGCAACTCTTAAAAATCCCAGGGAAAGCGCTTATATGATGAAGTTTGCGGCTGCCAGCAAAAAGGCATCCAAAAAGCGGGCAAAAAGCGAAAAGGAAGGACTTCATATACCTCCCTTTTTGATCGCATCCATTACTTCAAACTGCAATCTGCACTGTGCCGGCTGCTATTCCAGGTCCAACCACGCTACAGAGGACTGTGAGCCTCAGGACCAGCTTACCTCCGAGGAATGGCTTCATATATTTGATGATGCGGATGATCTTGGCATAAGCTTCATACTTTTGGCAGGGGGCGAGCCCATGATCCGCCGTGACATAATAGAAGCTGCCGGACAAAAGCCCAACATCCTTTTCCCCATCTTTACAAACGGAGTCTTTATAAACGACAAGTATTTTGATCTCTTTGACAAGTGCAGGAATCTAGTTCCCATCATGAGTATCGAAGGCGGAAAGGAATCCACAGATGCCAGACGCGGTGAGGGGATATACGACAGGCTTATTGCAAATATGGATACCTTCCATGAGAAGAACCTTATATTTGGCTGCTCTGTTACCGTAACCACCCAAAACATTCAGGATGTGGTCTCCAAAGAATTCATTGACTCCCTTAAGGACCGGGGCTGCAAGGCGGTCATATTTGTTGAATATGTTCCTGTTACGGACGAGAGTCAGGATCTTGCCATAGGAGATGAAGAGCGGGAATTTTTCTCAGGAGAGCTTATGCGGCTCCGTGATGAATATAAGGAGATGGTTTTCGTATCCTTCCCCGGGGATGAAAAAAGCTCAGGAGGCTGTATCGCCGCCGGAAGAGGCTTTTTCCATATCAATTCCCACGGCGGGGCGGAACCCTGTCCATTTTCACCCTACTCCGACATCAATGTAAAGGACACTTCCCTTAAGGAAGCCCTTACGTCAAAGCTTTTTGCGGCTCTTCAGGATGGCGGGGTCTTAGCCGACGATCACAACGGCGGCTGTGTGCTTTTTGAAAAGCGCGACCAGGTAGAGTCATTGCTCCAGAATCCGGCTGTATAAATTTAAAAAGCTGCCGTACCCTTTTGGATACGACAGCTTTTATTTTAGTCATAGACCCGGCAGGCTGCATATTTGGAATAAGCACCTACTCTTCTGTTGTCAAGTCCCACAGCCATTCTGATTACGTCGGGTAAAAATCCGTCCCACTTTACCTCAAGAATGATCGGATCATCCGGCACCGGGATCGTCATTACATCAGGATTTAAAAAGTCGGTGCACCGAAGGGCTGTTCTGATGTTATAGTCCAAAGTGACTCTCACATTTCCCGCAGTAAAGGTAAAGGGTTCCCTGTCGTAGTCCACTATGGTCTTTGGCTCTAAGCGGGTGGACTTCATCTTGGCATATAGCTCTCTGATCAGGGGCTGCTGGCTATCATACATCCAGTCTATATCACCGTCTACGATACGCTGTGACTCTTCGGCGGTAAGCTTTGCCATACCCTTTTCTCCCAGACCATTGTACTTGCTCTTTTTTTCCAGTCTGATAAAAGACTTGTCAAAGTTGTAATATCTGATGCGGAACTTTTCCCTTACATCCACTCCGTCTATCTTTTCCCTGAGAGCCTTGTCACTGGGTGTGTCAAAGTACAGGCTTCTGATCAGATACTTCCCGTCTATGGCATTGGCATCAGCTCCTGCCACAGCCTTCATTCTCTGTCTTATAGCCAAGAGATCACTGTATGAAATTTGATGCTTCCATTCATGTCTGAGTCCCATTTTAAAACCTCCAAAGTGCCTTTAAAACTTTCTTTTGCGGCGTCTGAAGCCAAGGGCGAATAAGATAGCCACTAAAAGTACCCCGGTTCCTGCACATATCCATTTCCAGTCGCTGGCGGTGGGAGTATACCAGGTGATCTGAGTCTCTTCATTATCCATATCCCATTCCTGCATCTGACCACCCATCTGGTTTCCGCCGGTAAGTCTCAAGACCATCATTTTGATCCTGGATATTATTCCCTGATCCTCCATATTTCCCTTGCCACCCATGGGACCACTACCCATGGAGCCACCTCCCATGGAACCACCTCCCATGCGTCCGCCTCCCATCATGCCCATTCCGGAAAGCTCCTGATTGGCATATGCCATGGTATCTAAGGTTACTTCCTCACTGTCCTCACCGGTGGTCACTGTATATGTGCCTCCCTCTGTGATACCTTCTGCAGACAGTGTCACTGCACTCATTGTATCATCCACCACCTGGGATATAAGTTCATTGCCCTCAGAATCCGTAACTGTAACGGTGGTACCGCCTTCATAGGTGGAATCATACACCATGGTAATAGATCCCTGAGCTGACTCATCAGATACTGCCTCAAGCATTCCCGATCCTCCTGCCGCTATGACCGTGCCCCCGTTTATGGTGCAGGTACCGCCATTTTCGCTTCCAAAGTCAAGGGCTGAATTTGTACCGCCTCCTGTCAGGCTTATATACACGTATCCGCCGTTTATAACTATGCTTCCGTTGGAATCCAGTCCGTCTGCATCCATACCGGTGGGATTAAGGATCGTAAGATTGCCGCCATTTACGGTGACCAAAGTATCATCCACTCCTGTGCCGTTTCCGTTAAAGCCGTCATCAGTTGAGGTTATTGCCACATCTCCATCATTCATCTCTATGATGGGAGCCTCTATTCCTTCATAGGCATTTTTCACCGTGATATCGGTCCCGTTAAGATATATCGCTGTATCGGAATGTACTCCGTCATCCGAGGAAGTAAGTGTAAGCTGTCCTCCGGTCAGCGTCACATCCCTGTCGGAATGGATGGCATCATCTGTGGCTTCTATGGTTATATTTCCGTCTATGATCTCAAGCGTGCCTGCTGTCTTTATACCCTTGCCGGTGGAAGTGATATCAAAGCTTCCCGAAAGAATGGTGATATATCCCTCACCATCATCCTCACTTTTGGCATTGATACCCTCATCCCCTGCATTTAAGGTTATGTCAGCTTCGCTTAATATGATGCTGTCATTGGCAACTATACCGTCGCCTACAGCAGACACATACAGGGTGCCTCCGGTGATCTTTAAAGTGTCATTGCAAACTATTCCGGCTTCATACTCACCTGTCACCTCAAGGGTTCCTTCACCACCTATGGTGATATCGTCCCTTGAATCTATACAGCCGTCCCTGCCTGCGGCTACTGCCTCTACGGAGCTTTCCATGGCTGCGCTTGTGTAAAGGGAATTTTCGCTGTCCTTTGCCAGATACAGATATACCTTTGAAGCGCTTTCCACCAAAAGAGCCGAGTCATCCGAACAGCTTATGTCTGCTCCATTAAGCACTATGTATACTGTGTCGGTACCGCCTGCATTTACATCTATATTGCCGTCTGTCAGCTCTCCTGATATCACATACACTCCGCCATCTGTGATGGAGACCTTTCCAAAGCTTACGGATGCGCCGCTTCCCTCCACTGTACCGCCATCTCCCTCAAGGGTGATGACAGTTGCATCTGAGGTGTCAAGGGATGCAAGCATATCCTCATCAGTCAGGTATTCTCCCTCCACTGTGGTCATGGGAGAAAGCACCGAGGATGCTCCCATCATAAACCACAGGGTAAAAGCAACTGCCAATATCACACCTATGATGGCTATTTTGTCAAAATGTTTACTGCTGCTCATATTGTTTTCCTCATGACATATAGTCTCCGTTGTAGCTTACCAGAATGGCGCTGTCCACTCCGTTCATCTCTGCCAGCTCATTTATGAAACTTGTGTCATCCTTACTAAGCTGTATCTCCACGTTAAGCTCTATCATGCCCTTCTGAACTGACTTGGACTTGATGCTTGTATGCTTAACCTGCTTTTTCAGAAAGTCCATGGCTTCATTTTCACTCTTTGCATCATTACAGTGGATGACCACAATGTAAGGTGCTGTATAAGACTTTTTGTTTACAAAGATAAGAAGAATGATACCTATTACCACACTTCCGAAAATCGCCAAGGGAATAAGTCCTGCTGCCAGTACGATACCTGCGCCGATAGCCCAGAATAAAAATGCTATATCCAGTGGCTCCTTTATTGCAGTCCTAAATCTTACGATGGACAGAGCACCTACCATACCAAGGGAAAGAACTATGTTGCTGGTAACTGCTAAGATAACCAATGTAGTTATCATGGTCATTGCTATTAGGGATACGCCAAAGCTTGATGAGTACATAACTCCCGTAAAGGTCTTTTTATATACAAAGCTTATAAAAAGTCCTATTAGAAATGCCAGCACCAGTGCTATTACCATATCCAGCACTGATACACTGGTCACATTTTCCAGAAAACTGGATTTAAAGATGTCATTAAAAGTTGTCATTGTTGTTTCCTCCTTCTTAAAATGAAAGCCACTCCTTTTGGAGTGACTCCACTATACTAACCTAACCTTAAATTAAACTAAAATAACTATAAAAAGTTTACCTTGCCATCTTAAGCTTTTCAAAATGCTCGTCTATATTTCTGATAAGCTCCTCAGGGGGCTGAGTCTTTAGGAGATATTTTTCGGGCTTTAAAGCCAGCACACTCATAACACTTTCCTTGTCATCCTTTGCCGTAAGCATCATGACGGGGATGGTGGAGGTGGATGCCTCGGATCTGAGCATCTCTAAAACCTTGGCTCCCGAAAGCACCGGCATCTCATAATCCAAAAGGATCAGATCCACAGGATTTTTTGCCAGAAAGGTAATGCCGTTCATGCCGGAATTTGCCATGTATACCCGGTATTTTCCCGACAGGAGATTTTTCATGGTGCGAAGCATGGTAGGGTTGTCGTCTATTATGAGTATCTTCTTTTTCTGCTCCGCCTCGGCTCCCTTTGCCATGGTCTTTTCCAAAGTGGCTGCCAGCTCCTTTACGTTTAGGGGTCTGACAAAGCTTTCGTTTATGATATTGCCGGGCATACCCTTTTTTAAGGTGTCTATTTCCTCCACGCTTCCTATCACATAGAAGTAATATTCCTTTTCCAGTATGGTGTCCTTCATATACACCAGAGTGTCTGAAATATCTGCCAGATTTCCGTCCACATAAAGTATCCATACCACAGGAGGCTCCGGGATCTCACTTAGGGCGTTGACATTTGGCGCACTTACTTCCACCTTAAAATCTTCACGCTTAAGACCATTGGCTATGGCATTAAACATAAAGCTTTTTTCTTCACCTATCAAAAGAACTTTTCTATCCATGGTTCCTCCTAATTTTCATCATTGATTTTTTGTATTTCCGAAAGGATCTGATCCCGATCCAGATTCTTGACCAAAAGCTTCAGCCGGTTGTATATCTCGCTTTGTCTGTCACTTAGCTTATAATCCTTAAGCTGTGCTATTATATCATCCGCACCGTCATAGTCAAAGGCCTCCACAAACATGCCCACACCGTTTATGGCTTCATCAAACTGAGCCTGGTCTATCCCGGGTCTGTCATCTTTTGCTGCGGCAACGGATTCTCCCGAGGTGCTCCAATCCCCGGCAGATGCCAGGTCAGGATCTATAAATGCCAGCTTTTCCTCAAAGCCCTTGTACTCCTCCACCAAAGGCGTAGTCTTTTCAAAGATCTCGTCAATGGCTCTTTGATCTCCGCTTTTTGCCCGGTCTCCCAGGGCTTCCAGCTCCCTCGCTTTTTCGGAAAGCTCCATGGCTCCTATGAGTCTGGCAGAGCTTTTAAGACCGTGCACCAGCACAGTGTAGTTGTTCCAGTCTGCGGCGATATTGGCTATCTCGATATTTAAGCTGGTGGTGCCGATAGCTGCCAGAAAATCCTCCGCCGCAGAAAGAAGGATATCCTCCTTCATGCAATTTTTTATAGCTTCATTATAATCTATGCCGTCAATATCCTTAAGCGCATCCAGCCTGTCATCTGAGGCGGATCCGTCATTTTTAACTCCGGTCTGTACAAAAGCCTCCTCATCCGGCAGGATCACCTTGTCCCTGGGCAGATACTTTATCAGCATCTCCTCCAGCCGCTTGGAATTAATGGGCTTTGACAGATAATCCGAAAAGCCCTCGTTGATATATATCTCCCTGGAACCGGATATGGCATTGGCGGTAAGGGCTATCACCGGAGTCCTGTGGTTCTTGTTATCCTCATCCTCAAGCATGGCGTGGAAGGTCTCGATACCGTCCATCTTAGGCATACGATGGTCTAAAAGGATCACATCATACTCTTTTTTCTTTGTCATATTAAGACACTGCATACCGCTGTCTGCCGTCTCGATCTGAATAGCGGTATTTTTCAAAAGCCCCTGTACCACCGTCAGGTTTACCGGAGTGTCGTCCACCACCAATATCCTGGCATCCGGCGCATGGAAGCTCTCCTCATAGGAAGGTACATTTTCCAAAGACTTCTCATAGGTCTCGGTAAAATCACCTATGGGCTCCCAGCTAACCACCTTTTGTATCACCCTGAAGGAAAAGCTGGAGCCCTCGCCGTAGACGCTGTGAACCTCAAGCTGGGAATCCATAAGCTCCAAGAGGCTTTTAACTATGCTCATGCCAAGCCCCGTACCCTCAATGGTGCGGTTCCTCTCCTCCTCGATCCTCTCAAAGGCGGAAAACAGCTTCTTTTGATCCTCCTCCTTCATGCCTATGCCAGTATCGGTGATGACAAACCTAAGCATTGCCTCCCCGGGATCCCTGGGACATCTCTCAAAGTCCAGTTTTATGGTTATGGAGCCCTGCTCCGTGTATTTTACCGCATTGGTAAGGATGTTCATAGCCACCTGCTTCAGGCGGATCTCGTCACCGTAAAGTATATGGGGGGTGTACTCATTGATGTCCACAACAAGCTCCACATCCTTTTCCCCCAGCCGCTGCTTGGCGGTATTAATAAGGTCATTAAGGACAGACGCCAGCTCATACTGCACCGGCACCAGCTCCATCTTCCCTGCCTCTAACTTGGAAAAATCCAGTATGTCATTGATAAGGGACAAAAGAGTCCGTCCGGAATTCTGGATATCCTGGGCATAGCGCAGAATGTCCTTGTCCCTTGCCTCTCTAAGGATCATCTCATCCATGCCCAAGACCGCATTTATTGGCGTGCGGATCTCATGGGACATATTGGATAAAAATGCAGTTTTATTCCGGGCTGCTGCCTGAGCCACCCTAAGATCCTCCTCCAGCCGCTTTTCCCTTTTGATATCATCTATATGCTCCGTGATCTCATTTACGGAGGAAACAAGAGTCTCGTGAAGCTGCTGGATCTCATCTCCAGTCTTTATCTCCATATGGATGATCTGGTCTGCCAGCCTGGCTCTGTTACTGGTGGTCTGGTCAGAAAATAGCTTCATTCCCACAGTCATCTGCTGAATCGGAAATGCTATACTCTTCTGAGCCATAAAATTAAAAAAGCAGATTATGGGCACCACAATATCAAAGAGGTACAGTACAAGCTTTACATCAAAGGTAAGACCTAAGTCCCTTATGATATTGGGATCCACGTAGTTGCCGGTAATATTATTCTCTCCGTACATCACTGTCTCGATATTTAAGGTGTCGAAGATGGGCACATATATGTAGTCCATTGCCACCCTGTCACTTCCCATGGTGGGGATCAGCATATTTGCAAAGCAGGCTGCTCCTATTGCCAGAAACATTCCCTCTAACATAAAGTACATGGTCATCCTGGCGGAAAGTCGCCTCTTGGATTTGGGCATCCAATAGCAGGCCTCCTCATCATCTATGAAGCGGAACTCATTTTTAAAACCACTCATAGGAAAAAGGGCGATAAGACTTTTGGGCATGAAGCGAAGTACCAGGTATGCCACCGAAAACCCCACAAATACCATAGGGGTTACCAAAGCGCAGCAGAAAACTATACCCATGGGACGAAACTTAAGCAGAGAGTGATTTGACAGAAGTCCGTACATGAGAAAAAACAGGGCTCCAATGGGTATAACTGCCTGAACCATGGCTATTAAGGTTTTGGTGTATTTTTCAAAACATCCCATCAGATGGAAACGATTGACTAAAAGTATACACATAAGATGTACCGTCATAAGATAAGCCACCTGTGGTATCAGCGCCAGTCCCGCCGCATACATGATGACATACACCGTCATGGCAGGCATCAGTCCGTATATCACGGTAAAGACAATCACCGGCAGCCCATAGAGAAACAAAAACAAAAGATCCGATATCCTGGTGGGTACGATCTGCTTATTTAATAAAACATAGAAAATGGATGTGCCGGCTGTAAGAAAGATATTGATGCACATCAAAACCAGCATGACTCTGGTTTTTACGCTGCTTTTAGTCCCCGGCTTTTTCCAATGTATAACCTGTCCTTTTTTCATTCCAATTCCCCCATATGCCCCATCAAATGATCCCCAATGCAATCAGTGTGTTTCTGACTACGGCAAGAAGTGCAAACTGTGCCGGATAAAAGATATAGAAAATCCACCGGCTGCCCCGGCGCCCTTTCGTGCCGTGATAAAATGCCAGAAGAGGAAGTACAATCACTGCCGCCCAAACCTCAAGCTCACTACTCAATACCGTAAGCACCCCTATGATAACGATGCCACAAAATACAGGCTTTAGCCCAAATCTCTTTGCAAAATAACCTGCAATTATTGCCAGCACTCCCCCGGCGCCATAGTCTGTCTTAAGAAAAGCCGCTGCTGCCGTAAAGAAAGCGATAATGAGGGCATAGGATAACAGCTCTATGGGAAAGGGCAGCTTTTCACTTTTATAGATCTCCTCTATAAGCCATATTGCAGCAAAGCCACAGGCCAATGTAAAAAACACATTCTGATACTGGGGCACAAAAAAATTGGTGACAAAATCCGCCTCCCAGGTATTGGTGTATCCTATGGCCAGATCAAAGGGCACCTCGGAGATCAGGCAAAAGACCAAAAGTCTCTCCAGGTATTTTTTTCTGCTTTTAGTGTAATAAAGAGCCTCCACCATCAGAAAAATAAAAATAGGAAAAGAGCTTCTGCCTATGGCTCTAAGGAGCAGGTCCACAATGGCCCAGAAGTTGTGATCCCAAGGGACTGCAGATTCAATTAATGCCCACTCCAATATCACCGCTCCTATGTGGTCTATGACCATGGTAACAGCGGCGACCCATTTCAGTGCGGCAGAAGTGACATCTATAGTATGTCTGTCAGCTGCTTTTTCCATCCTTTTCGTTTCTCCTGTCATACATTTCGGAGACTTTTCTCACCTCATCCCCGGCATTTAAAAATGCCTGTGCCACCCGGGGATCGAAATGGCTTCCGCTGCTTTCCCTTATTATATCCATTGCCTTTTCAAAGGGAAAACCCTCTTTGTAGCTGCGCTTGGATACCAAGGCATCAAACACATCCGCCACTGCCATTATCCGGGCAGACAAAGGTATGTCCTCTCCACTTATGCCGGTGGGATATCCGGCACCGTTCCATTTTTCGTGGTGGTAGAGAGCCAGGTTTTTCGCCTCCTTTAAATAGTCCGATCCGCCGTCAGAATCCGGCATGGTGTCTATGACCTGATCTATGATCTGGGCTCCTATTGTGGTATGAAGCTTCATTTTGGCAAACTCTTCATCCGTAAGCTTTCCCGGCTTATTAAGCACAGCATCAGAGACTCCTATCTTTCCAATGTCATGAAGGGGAGCGGAATGGTATACATCATCCATGAACTTCTCCGTAAGGGCATCCTCATATATGCCCTCCTTTTTCATTTCATTCATAATGATACGGGTATACTCTGCCGTCTTTTTTACGTGATCACCGGTATTCTCGTCACGACTCTCCACCATATCCGCAAGCACCACGATAAGAGCGGACTGCATCCGGGATATGGTCCTGTTTTTCTCCTTTATATCCTCCACTGCCCGCAGGTTATCTGCGGTCATTTCACAGAAAGAAAGATATAGGTTTTCGATCTCATCCCCTGTGTGCACGTCCAGCTTTTTAAAGGTCTCTACCAGGTGCCGCAGGGAGGTCTCGCTGTCCCTTTCCTCACCATTAGCCGCCAAGGACATGGTATTTACAGGCAGTATCATGCCATACTCTATCATATAAAGACCGGCAGCAAGTATCAGTATGAATATCCCCATGAAAAGAGATATCTGCTGGGTCAAAAATGCGTGCATACTTTCCCTGAGGGACTCCATGGATATATCCGTAGCCGCATATGCCACGGTATTGCCCTCATGGTCACGGATGGGCTCATACACCGTCAAAAGCCATCCATAGGTGTCATCAGTGATCATTGGCTCTATGGGCTCTCCCGCTAAAAGTGACGGAATGTAAGGAGCAAAGCTCTCATCAAAAGCTATTACCTCACCGGGGGAAGCTCCCTCAAGCTCTTCTGTATCCAGGTCGAAAACCACATGGCAGCCATCCTCTTTGATCTGGTACACATATATGTACTCAATGCCGTTTGCACTGTTCCTGATAGTATTAAGCCTGTTTTCCACTATGGCATAGCCTCCGGCAGCTTTTCCCTCTGCCAGATAGCGATCCACATCATCACCGTTTACCGCTGCCGCCGCCAGTTTTGCCACTCCGGTTCCCAGCTCCTTCTGGGTCTCTATGGTCACATCCCTGTACAGCACATAGCTTATGGTTATGGCAGATACGGCTATCAAAAGTGCAGACAGGGTCAGTGCCATGGTTATTTTGGATTTAAGTGAAGCCTTGCGGCTGTGACTTTTTCTAAACTCCATTCTGGCTTCATTGGTAAGAGGAGCCTGCTGCCACATATGTATATGAAACTGCTTTTGTATCTCCTCCGGCACCAGACGAAGGATCAAAAGCACCACTGCCACACTGATGATCTTGTCGCCCAGATCAATAATAAAATCCCCCAGAAGCTCCGAGCCCATCTTCCCCAGGAATCCCATGCCGTATATTATCCCAACCAGACCGGCTGAGGTATCCTCCATGCCGAAGCCATATAAGAACATGGTTAAAAATGTGCCCAGTACACCGCCTATAACAGCATATACCAGCACCGCCAGGGCTATATTTGACGGCTTTTTAAACCATCCCCTCTCTGATGCCCATGCACTGAATACTGCTATGAACACATGTAGCATACCGTATGACAGGGCTGAGGGATCCGTGGTAATGCTGGTAATTGCCGGGCTTATGAGCCCAATGATTATACCCGGCAAATACCCTCCCACTATGGATGCAAAGATGGTCCCTATGGAATCCAGGTACAGCGGCGCCCCCAAAAGCCCGGTTATGGAAGCACCTATCAGATTGACAGCCACTCCGATCACCACAAGAGCCAGAGACACTGTAAGCTTTTCTTTCAGACTTCGTCCCGGTTTCTCCCTGACTATCTGCATTACATATCTCCTTCACCAACGTTGGTTTCATCTATAAGATACTTGGGACGGTTTTTGGTCTCCAGATAGGTCTTGGCAAGATACTGTCCCAATACTCCGATCCCCAAAAGCTGAACCCCGCTTACCAGCATGATAATACACACCATGGATGGCCATCCGCTGGTGGGATCCCCAAATATAAGAGTCCTGATTATAATAAATATGATGGCAATAAAAGCCATGAGGCAAAATACCAAACCAATAACTGACGACATCACCAGTGGTACTGTGGAAAATGCCGTGATACCCTCCATGGCATACACCACAAGCTGCCAGAAGGACCAGCTGCTTTCCCCGGCAGCCCGCTTTTCATTCTCATACTCCAGCCATTTCTTTTTATAGCCCACCCAGCCGGTGATGCCCTTGGAAAAACGGTTATACTCTCCCATGGACAATATGGCAGAAACCACCTTTTTCGTCATCATCTGAAAATCCCTGGCTCCATCCACCACCTCGGTCTCGGATATTTTATTCATAAGCCTGTAAAAAAGTCTGGCAAAAAAGGATCTGATGGGGGGCTCCCCCTGACGGGTCACACGGCGGGTACCCACAAGCTGCGCCTCACCGCCTTCTAACACATCCACCATCTTGGGAAGCATCTCAGGAGGATCCTGCAGATCCGCATCCATGACAGCCACATAGTCACCCCGGGCATGCTCAAGTCCTGCATATATGGCGGCTTCCTTGCCGAAATTTCTGGAAAAAGATATGTAGCCTACCCTCTCATCAGAAGCTGCCAGCTCCTTCATTATTTTAAGGGTGCCGTCCTTTGATCCGTCGTCTATGAGCAAAAGCCGAAGCTCCACCTTGCTGCCCAGAGTCTCTTCGTACACCTTACATATTCTGTTATAAAATACCGGCAGCACCTCCTGTTCATCCTTACAGGGCACCACCACTGTCAGTTCTTTTTTTCCCATTGCTTTATTATTTGATCCTCATAGTTACATACACAAGTATAATAACTTAATCCATATATTTTTTCCATAAAAAAGTAACGGTTTCCTGCCGAAACCGCCACTGCTACACCTCTACTCCATAAAGGCGAAACATGATAAATTCCGTCACCCAGCGACTGGCGAGACATATCATGCCCCGTCTGAAGGGAAAAAGACACATGGGATATATGATAAATATTATCCACCCCGGCAGCGCCCTCACCCTTTCTACCACCGATCCAAGAGCCCTCTGCCATACCGCATCCCGCCAGATCACCGGGAGAATGACCGCCATCATGTAATAGCAGACAATGAAATAAACCACCTGTCCCGGATGCTCCTGGGTAATATACTCCACCAAGGGCATTACCCCTGCCAAAAGAAAGGAGAGGTATTTTGCCTGCCATCCGGTTTCACGCAGGGTGCGAAAATACATATAGATATAGGGTGAGATCATTACCGCAAATACTATAAGCTCTATGATCTTTGCGGTGTGAACCATCTCGGAGTCATCCATTCCGGAAAACTCCATATAGGGATGAAACTTAGAAAGTATGCCGTACTTATCCTCCCACAGGGGCTCAATGCTGTGTATCCCATTATAGAAAGCCACTCCTCCTGCCACTATTCCCGCAATTATCAAAACCCTTTGCACCGGTCGAAGCTTTGACTGATATCCCAGGGGTCCTAAGATCATTGGCGCCCCCAGTAAAAAGAAGCCGGGATACAGGTATATCCCCAACACATACAGGGGTATGAGAAGCACAAAAAATCTGCCCCACACACAGATCATAGCCATCAGTATAAATATCATAGCAAGATAGAGATATATCCCTCCTAAGGTGTTTTTATGCAAAAAGACTCCGGCAGATGCCCCGGCGAAAATGAGGCACCAGATATAGGCATGATCCCCGCCTTTATTTATCACCATCCAGAAAAACAAAACCAAAAGAAGGTAAAATACCCCGGTAGCCATAAGTGCCACCGGATAGTATTCCTCTGTCTTGGTGATGTTGGTCTCATGGGTAAAGTACCGAAGAAGATACACCCCCATTACCACCATGATAAAAAAGAGGATCTTTAGATTTTCCCACAAACTATTTTTTTGCGTCATAATGTCATACTCCGCCGTTTTGCAGAACAGCCTCTGCCAGCCCAAGCCCCGGGAACCGTCCGTCCACTAAAACTATCACCCAGTCTCCCAGGTTCTTAAGCACCTGGTCATAGTACACATCCCAAAAGGGAACCAGAATTATCAGATATGGTATGATAAGCACCAGCCAGGGATGCCCCTTTTGAAGCTGCCTGACTGCAGTCAGGCTTTCGATCACCACCTGATCCCCCATGGCTATTAAAGACAGGGTGACTACCAGAAAATAAACTGCTGCCGCATAGGTCCATCTGGCATAGTCCACCTTAAGGGCATAGTTTGGTATCAGCGTCAGAAACCCAGAGATCACGAAAAAATACTTGATCTTTTCCTCTGTAGTCTCCACTCTTTTTATTATCTCCCGGACGTATCTGTACCACAGCCACAAAAAGGGTGATGTCAGGATCAAAAAAAAGGGAGTCTGGATAAAATTCTCCAGATGAAAGCCTCTCTCATCACCTGCTAAATCCTTGCCCAGTATCTCATGGTCTATGAGGGTCTTGTGATAATCCCCGTGGAATGATACGGCTGAGGCATTTCTGATGATCTCATTTATGATCTGGTCTCCGTTCATCCGGCTGAAAAACTCAAAATACAAAAACAGCGCCGATCCCACCACAAAGCAGGTTCCAAATAAGATGCCGTATACAACCCTGTTTTTTTTATCTGAAACGGGATTTTTGCTGACGGTAAAAAACCTGCATATCAAAAGCACCAGTATGATATTGAAATACATGAAAACATAGCCCTGATGAACCATGCATCCTGCTGCCACTATGGGTATCAGAAGCAATCTGCATCTTTCCGATACTATTATGATGGCGCCAAGGACCGACAGCCCAAACATATAGATGTCCACTCTGCCAAAGTTATATTTGGACGAAAACATGGGAATGGTAAGGAGAGCCATAATTATTATCAAAAGCTCTGTATACCTGATATGTTCCATTTTGGTCCATTTATAGATGAACCCGAAAAAGAGGAACATATCCAAAAAGAATATGCCTGTAATTATCTGTGTAAAGGTAAGGGCGCTGCTGTAATGAAGCATATCCAGCCCAAAAAGCCGCCCCACCTCCTGATATACGGTTCCTATAAAGGCTCTGGATATGAAGCCGTATTTGTAGGAAAAGGCATACAGGGTGGTATTGTATGATGTAACCTTGGCATCATAGGAATAACAAAAAAGGATGAAGGAAAAAAATCCCGACAGCAGCATGAAGTTTAAGCGCCGCCTGCGTTGCTCGGCTCTCATTGCGCGTTTTGCTCCCTTAAGATATCCACTGTACGGGTAAGGCCTTTTTTCATATCATAGGCTGCGCTCCAGCCTAAGGCACGAAGCTTTTTGGCATCCAAAAGAGCCTTGGTGGCTTTGGAATATCCTGCAGCCTCCACTGCGTCCGGCAGTTCAAAAACCACCTTTTTCCCGGCGTATTCGGCGATTATGGCTGACAGGTCCTTTAGGGTTATGTCTGATCCGGGATCGGCTATATTATATGCCTCTCCCTTTTCCCCTCTTAAAAGACAGTACAGTATTCCGCTTATGGCATCTGCCACATAGCTGTATGAATAGTTCTGGGTGCCTTCGGATTTTAATACGATATCCTCCCCTGCCACTCCCTTGTGTATGAACTGGGAAATAGCCTTGGTATCGGAGGCTAAAAGGGTGGGACCATAGGTGCGGGAAAGTCTGGGGATCACCACATCCATGTCACAGGCGCTGATATATGCCTGGCATAGAGCCTCACCTGCCCTCTTGCTCTCGGGATAGCCTGCCCGCATGGTATTGCAGTCTATATATCCGCAGTACTTTTCATCAAAGTATTCCACATCACCTCTGTTTTCTCCGTACACCTCCACAGAGGATAAAAACAAAAACCGGCGGCAGTCGTGGGCAGCGGCACATTTTAACATATTGTCCGTGCCTATGATATTGGTAGTTACTGTTCCTATGGGATCTGTGGCATATGCCTTGGGATGGGTATTGGAGGCTGCATGTATCACGTAGTCGATCTGCTTTGGTGCACCCTCCGGCAGCTCCACCCCCTTGTTTATATCACCTGCCACGAAAGTAAATCTGTCATCATCCCAGTAGGCTTCAAACCGCTTGGCAGCTTTCGCCTCATCTCTTCCCAAAGCAAATACCTTTATATTCTCATTTTTTTTGGACATCAGAACATCTATGAGAAAGCTTCCGATATTGCCGGAGGCTCCGCTTATAAGAAAGGATGTATCCTTAAGCTTATCCCATTCTATGGGCAGCCCTGCCACATATGCCACATCCTCCATGTACTTTTCATTGTCCCATAAATTTTTTCCCATAACAAAAAGTCTCCTCTTAATATCAGTCCTTAAGCCACTTGTCCTTGTCTGCCTTCAGATAGGATTTGAACATCTCCAGATCGTCCTTTGTGGTAAGCTTGATATTTTTATCGGAGCCTGCTGCAAAGTAGAGCCTGACTCCAAGCTGCACCATCATTGTGTTGGTGTAGTTTGAACCCTCGATACCTATATTCTTTTCATATGCCTCATGATATTTGTCATCCACCAGATCAAACCTGTATGCCTGGGGGGTGGAGACCCTCCGCAGTGTCTCTCGGGGAATGTATTCAAGGGTTGTATTCTCGTCATCCTGGGCAACTTTGAAAATCTGCTCGTTGTAGGGCATGGAGGTAACGGCATTACCGTACTTTTTGGCTTTGATTATAACATCAGAAAGCACGGTCTCATCCACCATGGGGCGGATCCCGTCGTGAATGATTATTATATCCTCGGGCTTTGCTTCACCCTCCAGATTGTATACGCCCTTTGCTATGGAGTCCTGAGCCGAATTACCACCGGCTATCACCCACTTAAGCTTTGTAATATTAAACTGCTTGGCATATGCCCAAAGCATGTCATGCCATCCGTCTATACATACCACCTCTATGGCATCCACCTCAGGATGCTTTTGAAAGCTCTCCAAGGTATATATGATGACGGGCTTGTCATATACGTTGATAAACTGCTTGGGAATGTCCTGATGCATACGGCTACCTACGCCGCCTGCCACTATAACTGCTATGTTGCTCATTTTCTCCTCCTCGTAAAAATTGTATTCTTAGTATAAAGTCCCGGTATTTGAAAATCGGTATACTATCCTTGGGTTTCTTCCAGGTATTCTGCCAGGTATCTGGCGCTCTTTCCATCACATTTTTGCAGATAATTGGCTGCAAAATCCATCTCGCATTTTTTGTCGTAGTTGTCTATGGACTCCAGAGCCTCCATCAGCTCCGTGGTGCTCTCTATTCTGATATCCGACAGTACCTCTCCCGGATTAAAATAGGTCTCATGGGTATTGCTATAGGATTCGTAATCCGGTGTCCAGAGGATCAGGGGCTTTCCTATGGCCGCTGCCGTAAGACCCTCAGTGCAGTAATCCGTCACCACTATATCCGCTGCCATCAGCTCCTCTATACGGCTTATGGCACGAAGCTTTTTCTCCTGACTTTCTCCCCTGACCTGATCCTGCTGACCGCTGTCGTCTACATCAGAGTCCTCCATCATCTGCTCCTGCTCCTCCCGGCGCTTAGGCAGCTCTGTCACCAGATTCACCGCATAGCCCTGGAAATACTGGGGCAGGCTGAAAGCTGCCATGCCGTTTTTATTACAGTCTATCAGACATACATACTCTCTGGCAAATCTCTCATGCATCCGGGTAAGGGCATCAATGAGGACTCCTTCCATCCCGGGACGGTTTTCCCAGAGAATAAGGATGATCTTTTTCTGCTCCAAGGTAGGGATCAGTGCCCTTATGCCCTCCATTGCCTTGTCCTTCTTTCCGAAAAGAAGATCCGTCTGGAGGTTGCCGCAGTGGATCATCTCGCCACCTGGCTTAAGCTTGTAGTTTTTCTTATAAAGCTCATCCAACTGCTTTGCAGTGGACATGATGCCGTCGTATTCTGTATGAATGGGAAACTTCCTGGACTCCGTCAGATAGTAACGCACCTTGGCAGCCTTTGTATTGTTCCACATGGGATATACCGGCAGCACCTCAGGACACACCTGATATATCCGGGTCTCCTTTCGCAGGTCTATCATGCGGAGCAGATAGGGTTCTCCTGCACAGAGTATGGTACCGGCTGTACCCAGGCTTTCCACGTAGGCACCTATGTTATTGATATCAATATCAATATCCTCGATCACACTATAGCCCTTTTTCTTGAGAGCCTTTTTAATGGTGGCAAAAAGGATGGGAGAGTTGTGTTCATCCACCATAAGGGCAATGGACTTTTTATCCACAGGCTTTTTAGCTGCGGCGCCATAGGCTTTAATAGCCTTTTGCTTCAACTTGAGGTAATAGTTGATATCCGCCTGGTATTTGCTGTAGCGCTCACCCGAGGAGGGGATGTCATGATAAACTCCGGTAAGAGGTGTTTTTCTTCTGAATTCCTCTATGTCACTGCCAAAGAACTGGTCAATGATCCTCTCCGTGGCATGTCCGTCACAGGCACTCATGAACTTCTCCCTGAAGGCGTGAACCTTTTCCTTGTCAAAGCGCTCATCCAGGTGAAGTATGTAATCCACCATCTCGTTATTGGTATAGCATATAGGTCCGGGTGCATACTCCTCAAAGCTGTAATAAAAGCCTCTCCAGTCGAAGTAATTATCCAAGTCGTACACAAAGGATATCAGAGGCCTTTCAAAAAGGGAATACTCAAATATCAAAGATGAGTAATCCGATATACAGATATCCGCCACGCAAAGGAGGGTGTCGATCTCCATATTTGTCAGATCAAAGGCAAAATCCCTGTAGGCAGGCTCTATCTGCGGCAGATCCTTGGAATAGGGGTGATATTTGTATACCAGTACATAATCATCCTTAAAATTCTGGTAAAACATTGCCAGATTAAGCATATTGGGTGTGGTGCCCGATCTGACCCTGCCTCTGAAGGTAGGTGCATAGAGTATGACCTTTTTCCCCTTTGCCTGGGGAACCTTGCTGTAAAAATTCACAAATGCCTGCTTTATGAAATCCTCCTGATAAAACACATCAGAACGGCTTACTCCGATACCTCTGACAGAGCCGGGATTTTTTTCCGCTCCTATGGACTGAACATAAGCCCACTCCACTTCCGGGGATGAGGTGGTGAGGATGTCATAATCAGGATGAAGGGGATATCTGCGTATCACCTTTTCCGAATCTCCGAATATCTTGCCTGCGGTGCCCAGGCCAAAACGTTTGAAAGCTCCGCAGCCATGCCAGGTATTTAGGAAATGCTGGCCCCGTCTTTTTTTCATCTGACCGAAAAGATCGGAGCTGTCGTTTGCGATTATATACTTGGCTGTGGCAGCATCACGTACAAAATCTATCTGCCTGGCAAATTCCTCCGTCTTTTTCACCTTGCCTATGAGCTGAAAATGGCAATGAATATCCATCTGGTAATTTCTCACCAGCATATTAAAAAGCTCTGTAAAGCTGTTGGATATAACGGGTGAGGAGGTCTCGAAAAATATAACCTTATCCTTTTCTATGGGTTTTCTGGAATTCCATATCCATACCCATCTGACTATTATCTTAAGTCTGATAAATTTCTTAAGCTTGGTCTGGACCTTTTTGTATCTCCATCTAAGTCCGTGACCCAGCCATGCCCAGAATGATTTCGGGGTCTGTGTCTTTGCTAAACTCATATCTGTGTTGCTCCCACATCATATCTATAATTATTCCGCCGCGCCGGGCGAAAAACCACAACTAACATTCTACTATAATGCAAAGATTTTTTCCACAAAAAAAGTCCCATCAGTAAAACCGGTGGGACCTGACTGTATCAGCACTGTAAATTGACATTCTAACACAGCTTCATTCGAATTTCCTTGGTAATGATATCCGTGTAGCTGAAGGATAAAAGCTGCGCCGGAGTTTCTTCGGACTCGTCATTCACAAGAATGGTGAATACACTGGGATATGCCTCCTGGATGATGCCCTTTTGTATGTCCACCTTGTTGCGTCCGCGATCCAGTTGTATCACAACCTCGCTTCCGCACTGCTGCTGGACAGAAGCCCGTACCTTATCGAAATCTGAATGTTCCATTTTGCTTACCTCCTACCCGTCCCCGGTAAGACACAAACAAATCCCCGATACGAATATTAGTGTAGCACACTAGTCCGCATCTCCTTGCCATGTATCATATCTCTCTTGGGGAACCTCGCAGGTCGTATTATACCACTTTTTAAAAATCTTGTCAAAAAATTCTGCCCCTTTAAACCGTTAAAGCGGAGGGATAACAGGAAGCGTAAATAACGTTAAGAACCCGGATCTAACTGACAAGTTATCCCATATTATTCTTTTTGTTCGCATAATATAGTAAACGACTACGCTATATCAATCTCTTATTTATAAATACATCAAACCGCGGAAGCATAAAGGATACCTCTCCATAGTTTTCTGTATTGATGATCCCTTTTCTCTTCAACCTGTCTCTGTATACTGCAAATTCTTCGGATTTCATGGACAACCTTTCTCTAATTAGCTTCACCTTAGTTTCTCCCGAAGCAGCCATCTCCCTTAAGACCTTCTTATCCGTAGGCGAAATGTCGATCCAGATTTTCTCATATACGTATTCCTCAAGATATCTGTCATATTCATCAAGAATATCCTCCAGCGGCACATTTTTCCCGACCTGCCATCTCAGATATCCCAACACCTGAAAAGCAAAGGGATATCCCATGGTCAAAACCGACATCTCATTTGCATCCTTTGGCGACAGTTCAAATATAGTTTTGTATACATCTGCTATGGAGTTAAGATTTAAAGGTGTCATTACAACCTTTGGTGCACGATATAAAAAAGTCAGGGACTTAACATTCTGGATATCGTATATGTTTTCATACAGCCCCGTCATCAGAAGAAAAACCGGATACTCCTGTCTCATAAAAATCTGGAATGCACTGCAAAACACTCTTATAGATTCCGTATTGGTAACCTCATCTATGGTGATCAAAACCTTCTTTTTAAGCTTTGACACCCTCTTTAACATATGGGAAATAGCATTTTCTATGTCGGTTATTTTTTCCTTTCCCTCCACAGAAGCCCCAAATCCAAGTGCGGAAAAATCGAGTTTCATATCAATAATATCCCGACCTATAAGAGGATGAGAATAGAGGTTTGCTGCAAAAGCCTGAAGGATATCCCTTTCGGGATTAAGCTCTAATACGATCCACGTACTATCCTTTTTAAGGCTGTTTGCAACTGTTGTCATCATAACAGTCTTACCCGATCCACGGACACCTGTTATCATATAGACCTGATTCGACATATCCTCAAAGTCATTAATGATCTCATTACTCTGTACTATTCTCGTAATAAGCTTATTCGGCATCTTTCCAAAAGAAACGGTAAATGGATTTTTCATATTTTCCTCTGTTTTATAACTTTTAAATTGTTTTATAACTTTTTATAAGTCTTTATAACTTCAAGATTATTTTATAACTTTTTATAACTTTAATCAAGGGGCTTTTCGTTTCTGTCAGCTTTTCTTGCCGGTTTGTTCCCATCATGGTATTATATCTATATCTATCGACTCAGTTTTATCGTTTCAGATGCACAAGGAGGTGATCGTATGCCGGTGCTCGCAGGGTATATGGTTCCGCATCCGCCGATCGCGGTTCATGAGATCGGTCGCGGTGAGGAGAAAAAAATACAGCCAACTTTGGATTCGTTTGATAAGGTAGCTTCTCATATTGCTTCGATCAAACCGGACACCATAGTTTTAGTATCGCCCCACAGTGTGTGCTATAGCGACTATTTTCACATCTCACCCGGTGTCTCTGCGACAGGCAGCTTCGCAAGATTCGGTGCACCACAGGTCTCTTTTACCGTCGACTATGATACCGTGCTCCGGGATAAGATCTGCGACTTGATCGAGCGGGAGGACATATCTGGAGGCACCGATTACGAGCGCGATCCCTATCTCGATCACGGCACCCTGGTTCCGATCTATTTCTTTGCAAAGAGATACACGGATTTTAAGCTTATACGGATCGGACTTTCGGGATTTTCGCTTCAGGAGCACTACCATTTAGGCAAACTGATACAGGAGGCATGTAACACTTCATCCGAGCGCGTGGTCTTTGTCGCCAGCGGTGATCTCGCCCACTGTCAAAAGGCTGACGGTCCTTACGGATACAAGCCAGAGGGTCCGAAGTATGACGAAAAGCTCATGGAGGTCATGGGACGCGCCGCATTTTCCGAGCTTTTGGATTTTCCGGAAAATCTGCTCGACGCATGTATGGAATGCGGACACAGATCCTTTTGTATGATGGGGGGCGTATTTGACGGAGTAAAGGTAAATCCCACTATACTGAGTCATGAGGCAACCTTTGGTGTCGGATACGGGTTTGGGATTTATGAACCGCTATAAGGCATATTTTATTTGGGAGGAATGCAAATGAGTGATATTTATGTTGAGCTGGCAAAAGCCACTATTGAGGAATATGTAAAGACAGGAAGTGTGTTTGAGCCTGACCGCTCGTCACTTCCTGACGAAATGATCTCAAAAAGAAGCGGCGCCTTTGTATCTATCCACAAAAACGGTCAGCTCCGTGGATGTATAGGCACCTTTCTACCGATCCAGGACAACCTCGCAAACGAGATAATCGGAAATGCCATCTCCGCCTCGACTAGAGATCCGCGTTTTTCCCCAATCACAGCCGACGAACTCGATTCTCTTGAGATCAATGTAGATGTGCTCTCCACTCCGGAGGATATCGACTCACCCGATCAGCTTGATGTCAAAAGATACGGCGTGATCGTATCAAATGGCGGTCGCCGTGGGCTTTTACTCCCTGACCTTGAGGGTGTAGATACCATAGAGGATCAGATCTCTATCGCCATGCAAAAAGCCGGCATCTACCCCGGTGAGCAGATAAAGCTGCAGCGCTTCGAGGTAGTCCGGCATAAATGAAAACCTTAAAGTGACCCGGCAAGGTGATCCACAAACTGGGTCGCTACCCTGCCTGAAAGACCGCCATGTCTTAGAGCCCACTGGTCTGCCATGGCTAAAAGCTCCTCCTCGGAAGCAGTGATCTCCGGGTGATTTTTTGCCAGTGACAGGACTATATCATGATAGGTCTGGCGCTCAGGTCTGAAGTAGGCAATGCTGACTCCGAAGCGCCCCGACAGTGACAGTCTCTCCGCCACCGTATCGCTGTGGTGGATGTCGTCCCTGTCATAATCCCTGTCGGAAAACTTTTCCTTCAAAAGATGCCTGCGGTTTGATGTGGCATAAATGAGCACATTTTGTGGACGGGCTTCCAGATCTCCCTCTATCACCGCCTTTAGGTATTTGTATTCTGTCTCCCCGGTCTCAAAGGAGAGATCGTCCATATATATGATAAACTTGTAATTCCGCCCCTTTATGATACTTATTATCTCCGGCAGATATTTAAACTCATGTCTGTAGATCTCGATTATCCTAAGTCCCTGCTCGTAGTAGTGATTCAGCAAGGCCTTGATGCTGGTGGACTTTCCCGTACCTGCGTCCCCGTACAAAAGCACATTGTTGGCAGGCCTGCCCTTTAGGAAGCTCTCTGTATTTTGTATCAACTCCTTTTTCTGGCTTTCATATCCCACTATGTCAGAAAGGGTCACATCACTGGTGGCTGTAATGGGCACCAGGATATTTCTTCTGGTTGCCTCCCTGTCGTAGGCTGCTATCTGGGGGGATATCCTAAAGGCTTTATTCATGCCGAACTGTCCCACTCCGTATCTGGAGTAAAAATTCATTACCGCATCATAAAACCCATCCAGATCTGTGGACTGTCCTATGGCATCCCTAAGCTCCCCTATCCTTTCACTCATGTTTTTATTATAGGAATGGGGCTTTTTTTCAACCGCCTTATAATCCGTGATTATACTAAAGCAGTCGGTATCAAGCTTTTTTTCGACCCCGGAAAAATCATAGTCCCAGAGTGCCTTAAATACAGCCAGATCATTTTTCACAAATTCATTGACTGTGCCCTCTACCCTGCCTGCCTTTTCTGACACAAGGGTAAAGGGTGTCTCTGTCATGGCAAGGATATAGGCAAGATAATTATGCCACAGGTTTTTATCAAAACCATAATCAGTAGCCAGATCCAAAAGATTGTGTATCTCATCCAAAAGACGGTTTTTAAGCCTCCCTGCCTCAGTCTGGTCAAGGGCTTCATCCTCCGTCCTTTGAACTATCTCTGCCAGACGCCCCAGTATCCAGTCTCCTTCTGTTTCACGGTAAATAATTAGCTTTGAAATCAATTCATACATGACATATCTCCTCAATGGCAAATTCTTAAGCCTTTATTTTAGGCTGCTTCAATGATCTTAAATACTGCTTTCTATCATCAGGTATCCTGTAGCTTTCAATACTTTTTTGAATGGCTTTGTTATGTGTCCACCGATCAAGTTTTTTCATCTCGATATATGGGAGCACACTTTCATACTGCTTTGCCAGGGCTGTCGCAAAATACCAGGCGATCATCATATTGATGTAATACTCCTCACTTCTAAGTCCTGCCACCATCTCAGGATAGATGGGATCATAGTCATCATCCAGAAAATGATCCATGAGCATCTTTATTCCAAATCTTTTGGTATAGGTCTTATCCGAAAGGATCCACTCTTTTATATGTGTAAGCAGTATGTCTCTATGGCTTTTCAACACCTTGGGAGACATCTGATCGCAGGTAGCCCAGTTATCCACATAGGGCAAAAATCGCTCCAGCTCCTCCATACATTCATCCAGATCTTTTATCTCCGATATGATAAATGCCTGCAGTTGATCCTCTTCAAAAAACTGATGGGGCAATTCCTTCAGAAAATCCTTGTAATCCCCGGATCTCAATATCTCTTTTGCCATGGTCCTAAGATTTGGAGTCCTCACTCCGATCACCCTTTCAGGTTCTATCGAAGGGATTATCCTTATCTGCATTTCACGGTACTTCAGATCCTGAAAACTGTACAGTCTCCTCT
>CAMOZG010000011.1 GCA_946630825.1 uncultured Lachnospiraceae bacterium | reverse complement strand
GCTGTCAAAACACTATATTTTGTGTTTTTGTCACAATTTTAAAATCTTATCCACAAAATAAAGTTTTTTTCAAAATAAAATATAGACATTAGAGATAAAATATATTAAAATTGACTATGAGTTTTGGTCTGTGTATTTTTATGTACTTCATCAGACCGTATTTTGATGTATTACGAGAGGTAGATTGTTTTGGATATAGCGTCGCTCATAGCATTAGCCGGCGGTGTGGTTCTGGTTATATTTGGTATAGTCTCATCAGGTGGTGTACAAGCTCTTGGTAACTTTGTGGATATCCCTTCTGTTATCATCACCATAGGTGGGTCGGTGGTTGGTACCATAGGTAACAACAAACTGGCTGACTATATCAACGGTATGAAGACTATCGGTATATCCATCAAGGAGCCCCCCAATACAGATCCCACCGAGGTCATTAAGATGATCATAGACATGAGTAATGTGGCTCGTAAAGAGGGACTTCTGGCACTGGAAGAACAAGCTAACAGCATTGAAGATGAGTTCCTTAAAAAGGGCATCATGCTTGTAGTCGACGGTACAGATGCGGATCTGGTCCGGGCTATTTTGGAGACGGATCTGGATACCATGGAAGCCAGACACAAAAAGAATATTAAGATCTGGGAGAAATGGGCAGAATTAGGACCCGCCTGGGGTATGATAGGTACCCTGATCGGACTGGTTAACATGCTTAAAAAGCTGGACGACGTGTCCACCATTGGACCTAATATGGCAGTTGCATTGCTTACTACTTTGTATGGTTCACTGATAGCCAACTGGCTTTGTAACCCTACGGCAGGTAAGCTTGGTGTCAATAACGACTTAGAGGTTACTGTTAAGACCGTAGCCGTGGAAGGGCTTTTGTCCATTCAGGCAGGTGAGAACCCCAGGGTTATCGAGGAAAAACTCAAGACCTATCTGCCTCCTGCCATGCGTAATTCCGTAGGCGAGCAGGAGGGTGGTGAGTAAGCATGGGCAAGCAAAAGCAGGAAGATCCCCCCGCCGGTTCGCCGGCATGGATGGCGACTTTCTCCGACCTTATGAATCTGCTTCTGTGCTTCTTCGTTTTGCTTTTTTCCATGTCTACCGTTGATGCAGAGAAGTTTGAGATCGTTATTAATTCCTTCCAGGAGGCTTTTTCCATATTGCCTGCCGGTGGTGCCACACTGACAGAGGGTGTTATGATATCCTCAGGTATTTCCCAGTTGCCGGATTTTGCCGATTATTTCGGTGACACCATGAGCAGAGGTGATGGAGAGGATGAGATAAACGCCGGAGACTTGGACGAAGAGGGACAGGAAGAACCGGGCGGACCATCTGACAGCCAGACCAAATCCGAACAGGAGGTCATGGAGGAAGCCATGGAAAAGGTGGTGGATCAGATCCAGCAGGAGAAGCTTTCCCAAAGCGAAGCCATGGCGGAAAAAATAGAAGCCCTTGCCACCCAGTATGGCATACAGGATCTGATGGAAGTTGATTTTAACGGCCAGTATGTGAGGATCACCATGAACGGAGCCCTACTTTTTGATTCGGGACAGTCGGATCTCAGAAGCGAGGCGGTTCCTTTGGTGGAAAATATCTCCAAGATCCTTAATATATACGGGGAGAATATGATAGAGGTGGATGGCTACACCGACAATGTCCCCATCCATTCCCAGAAGTATGAGGACAATGATGTACTGTCCATGTACAGGGCGCTTTCGGTAGCCAATATGATCAGAAACAATACCACCTTGGATCCGGCTCATGTGATATCGGCGGGGCGGGGCGAGTATGATCCTGTGGCTGATAATTCCACGGCGGAGGGCAGAGCCAGAAACCGCCGGGTGGAGATCAAGATATATAACACGTTTGATGAGAGTAATATGGAGGTCAAGGCGGATGATACCAAAGCCTCCGGCGGCGAAAAGTCATCTGATGAGGCCGCAGAAAATGTAACCCGGGAGGAGACGACTAATGAAGAAGAGTCTGCTGACGATAGTGACGCTGGTGCTATGTCTGGTGAACCTGATACTGACAGCGATAATGGTATTCGCAGTAGTACCGGAGGTGAATAACGTTAATTCACTTGTATCAAAGGTGGCTCAGGCCATAGATTTAGATACCGCAGCGGGTAATGAGCTGGATCTGGCAGCCACCATTCCTATAGATCAGATCAATGCCTACGGTGTCAATGCCGGCGAGACCATGACAATAAACCTTCGGGACAGCGAGGATGGCAAGGAGCACTTTATAGTGGCTTCCATCACTCTTTCCGAAAATATGGAAAGCGAGGTCTATGGTACCTATGGCGGTGATGCCACTGCTACCTATGATTCTCAGATCAAAGCCAAGATAAATTCAGTTGTGTCCAAGTACACTATTGAGGATGTAAAGGATAATCCTGATGCCCTCCTCAATGACATCAGGGATCAGCTTAATATTATGTTTGGCGACAATACCTTTATTGCAGAGGTAGGTTTTGCCAGCGTTACATACCAGTAAACAGAGGGTAAGCACATGAGTGATGTCCTTTCCCAAAATGAAATAGATGACCTCTTAAAAGCCCTTAATAACGGTGACGTAGATGTAGAGGAGATGAAAAAGACCAAGGAGAATACGGTCAAGGATTATGACTTTGCCCGTCCCTCCAAGTTCTCTAAGGAGCATCTGCGTACATTGGAGATCATATACGACAACTATGGCCGAGCTCTTTCCACCAGCCTGCCGGTTTATCTGAGAAAAAATATCCAGGTAGAGGTGATGAACTCCGAGGCGGTCACCTATATGGAATTTTCCAATGCCTTGTCAAATCCGGTGCTTTTGGGTATTATAGATTTTGCTCCCCTAAAGGGCAATATCATTATGGAGATGGCAACAAAGCTGGGATATGCCATTATAGACCGTATGCTTGGAGGCGAGGGAGAACCTCTTGAAAAAAGCAGGGAGTTTTCCGAGATAGAGCTTCTTATCATAGAGCGCATTATGATAACCTGCGTGGAGCTTATGAGAGAGCCTTGGGAGAATGTGCTTGATGTGGATCCCAGATTAGAGAGGATAGAGACTAATCCACAGTTTGCCCAGATCATTTCACCTACTGAGATGATCGCCATTGTCACCATCAATATCAAGATCGGTGATGTGGAGGGACTTATAAATCTGTGTCTGCCATATATTACACTGGAGCCGGTAATGGAAAAGCTCAATACCAAATTCTGGTATTCCAGTATGCAGGAAGCCACTGACGAGGAATACTCTGATGATATTGAGGGGCTTATTACAAAGGCAGAGGTTCCCATTACTGCCATTTTAGGCAGGAGCACCATCAGTGTCAGTGACTTTTCCACCCTGATGGCAGGGGACATAATCCGGCTTGACAGAAAGGTGGATGAGGAGCTGGATGTGTATGTCGGTGATATACGAAAATTTACGGCATTGCCCGGATCCTCCGGGAAGAATTACGCCGTCCGCATTACATCAGTGATAAGAGAGGAGACAAGTGATGGCTGATACGTCATTATCTCAGGAAGAGATCAATGCCCTTTTTGCCGGCGCTGCAGATGCCAGTACCATTGGCGGTGGCGGCGGTGGTGATGATGATGATATTACCAGTGATGAGCGGGATACTATCGGCGAAGTCGCCAATATCAGCATGGGTACAGCGGCTACTACGCTGTTCTCACTGGTCAATAAAAGGGTAGAGATATCCACACCTGAGGTATCTACATCCACTTGGGATGAGATCATGGCTATGTACGACAAGCCCTGTGTGCTGGTGCGTATTGGCTACACCAAGGGCTTAGACGGAAGCAATGTCCTGGTGCTCAAGGAGGATGATGTAAAGTGCATAACAGACCTGATGATGGGTGGTGACGGCACCAACTTGGATCAGGAGATCGGAGAGCTTCATCTGTCAGCCATTAGTGAGGCAATGAACCAGATGATGGGAAGTTCCGCTACGTCACTTTCCTCCATGCTGAACATGATGGTGGATATATCTCCTCCTTCATCAGATCTGATGGATCTTAATGACACAGACAATACGGCTCTTGAGATCGACGATTTCCTTAAGGGCAAGTTTGTAAAGATAGAATTTAAGCTTTTGATCGGGGATCTGGTGGATTCCAAGATCATGCAGCTTTATCCCATATCCTTAGCCAAGGAGATGTGCAGGAGTGTGGCTTCCAATATGGAGAGCGACAATAACTCCACAGTAGGGGATGATGCATATGACGAGCCTGCACCGGCTCCGGCACCTGCCCCTGCACCGGCTCCGGCTCCAATGCCGGATATGAGTATGGGGACACCACCGGTGATGCCGGATATGGGTACGCCTCAGATGGATATGAGTATGATGGGCGGATATGCCCAGCCTCAGATGCAGATGCCTCCCATGGGTATGCCCATGGCAGCGCCTCAGCAGCCGGTAAATGTATCGCCGGCATCCTTTGCACCTTTTGCGGGGGCATTTCCCTCACCGGGAATGCCGGAAAACATTGATCTTATCATGGATGTACCCCTTGAGGTCACGGTGGAATTAGGCAGAACTCATAAAACTATTCATGATATTCTTGACTTTGCACCCGGAACTATCATAGAATTAAACAAGATAGCCGGGGAACCTATTGATGTTTTGGTCAATGGTAAGTATGTAGCTAAAGGCGAGGTAGTTGTGATCGAAGAATCCTTCGGAATCCGAATCACAGAGATTACCAAGTAGCAATATATTAAGAAAGGGAGAAGTAGACATGGCAAAGAACATTCTGATTTGTGACGACGCAGCTTTCATGAGGATGATGATCAAGGACATTCTGACAAAGAATGGCTACAATGTAGTAGGGGAGGCTGAAAATGGTGTTAAGGCCATTGAGGCATATTCAGACTGCAATCCGGATCTGGTTCTTATGGATATCACCATGCCTGAGATGGACGGGATCGGCGCACTTAAGGGCATAAAGGAAAAGGATCCCAATGCATCAGTCATCATGTGTTCCGCTATGGGTCAGCAGGCCATGGTTATAGAGGCTATTCAGTCAGGAGCCAAGGACTTCATTGTTAAGCCTTTCCAGGCAGAGCGTGTGCTTGAAGCGGTTAAAAAGGTAATCGGTTAAGTGTATTTAATGTCCACCGGGGAGAATATTTTTCAGCTCATAGTTGTTGTTGCCATATTTATAGGGGTGCTGGCTATTACCTACTATGCCACAAGATGGATCGCAGGTTATCAGCGTGCCTTAAATGCAGGCAAAAACTTTGAGATAGTAGAGATGCAGCGGGTGGCAGGCAATCATTATGTGATGTTGCTTCGCGCCGGCAAGGACAGATTCCTTATTGTGGGGATAGGCAAGGAGGAGCTTACGCTTTTAGGTGAGCTTTCACCCGAGGAGGTGAGTATCTCGGAACCTACCACCATGGAGACCTACAGCATCAAAGACTCCTTTAAGGATATGCTTGACAGGTTCAAAACTGACAGGAACGTTAAGTAGCTATGAAAAAATTAAAAAGAATATACGGTATCGTAAGCGTTGTGTTTGCGTGTGCGGTATTGGCGGTTACGGCAGCGGTCACCATACCGGCGACTGTCTATGCTACCGGTTCCATGGATTATGGTGCCACGGACACCGCGCCTAATGCCTCAGATCAGGTGACAGGAAGCGGCAGAGGTTTTACCCTTTCCTTTGACGGGGATACAGGGTCTCTTTCATCCACGGTGCAGATCATACTGGTTCTCACTGTACTGGCACTGGCACCTACGATCCTGGTTATGTTTACCTCATTTACCAGGATCATAGTGGTACTGCATTTCATCCGCATTGCTATTGGTACACAGTCTTCTCCGCCAAACCAGGTCATGATTGGTTTGGCACTATTTTTGACATTATTTATTATGTGGCCCACCTTGGAGCAGGTCAATGAAAATGCCCTGGAGCCATTGGACGCCGGGGAGATCACTCAGGAGCAGGCATTTGACGAGATCGAAAAGCCTTTCCGGGAGTTCATGTACGGACAGACCCAGTCCAAGGATCTGGAGCTTTTTGTGGAGATCGCAGGTATTACCTATGAGGACTATGATGATGTGCCCCTTACGGTACTGGTACCCAGCTTTATACTAAGCGAGCTTCGTACCGGATTTATCATAGGTTTTCTGATCTATATACCTTTTATAGTAATTGATATGGTGGTTGCATCCGTGCTTATGTCCATGGGTATGATGATGCTTCCGCCTACCACCATTTCCATGCCTTTTAAGATACTTCTTTTTGTACTTGCCGACGGCTGGAATCTGGTCATTGGAAATCTGGTCAAAACTTTCTACTGACCGAAAGCTTCGAGATGAAATCAAGCGAAAGCGTAGATTGAATCCGAAGCGAGGTCGTTCTGTGAGATTAACGAAATCAAGCCATGGGCGAAGATTGAGTTTAGCGAACAGAACTTCATTATGAACCCGAAAGGAGAACAACATGACCGAAGGACAGGTTTTGGACATAATGCGGGATGCCTTTTATACCATGATCCTGTGTGCGGCTCCCATGCTTTTGACCTCTCTTATAGTAGGTCTTGTGGTGAGTATATTCCAGACGGTTACGTCCATCCAGGAACAGACCCTTACATTTATACCGAAGATACTGGCATCCTTTATAGCACTGATCTTATTCGGACCCTTTATCATGAATACCCTTTTGGCTTTTATAGACCGGCTGTGGAATAACTTCAGTATTTATGTCAGATAGGGGCGAAGATGGATTTTACCTTTGATCTGATGGATTTTGAGTATTTTTTACTGATACTCGTAAGGATTGCCACCTTTATCTTTGTGGCTCCGTTTTTTGGACAGCAGGGAGTTCCCAATCTGACAAAGATCGGGTTTTCCGGAGCTTTAGCCCTTATGGTGCTATATGCCGTGCCTCCGGTGGAGGCGCCCTACGAATCCACCTTAGGCTATGGGATCCTGGTTTTTAAGGAGGCTATCACCGGGCTTTTAATAGGCTTTGCGGCTTACCTTTGTAATTCCATTGTTTTATTTGCCGGCAATGCCATTGATATGGATATTGGTCTGTCCATGGCGTCGCAGTTTGACCCTACCACCAATACCCAGGTCACCATCACAGGTAATATGTATCTGTACTTCATGTTTTTATTCATGATTGTGACCAATATGTATCAGTTTACACTAAGGGCTGTTATTGATTCCTTTACCGTGATCCCCCTTGGGGGAGCATCACCAAGACCGGACTTTCTTTTGACAGTGATGGCAAATTATATCACCAATGTATTTGTCATAGGGTTTCGGATATTTTTGCCGATCTTTGCATCCATGCTGATCATGAATGTGGTTTTGGGTATTATGGCAAAGGTGGCGCAGCAGATGAATATGTTTTCCGTGGGTATTCAGATAAAAATATTGGCGGGACTTTTTGTACTGTATCTGATGATCTACCTCTTCCCGGAGGTGGTGCAGTTTGTGTTTGACCAGATGAGTGAGATGATGCGACAGGTAGTGGAAGGACTCAGGTAGTATTTGTTTTGATTGGTGAGAGTATTTCGGTGGAGACGGTAAGGCTATACAGCTTACCATATGACCTTCAGTTTTTCTCTGACGACAAGACAGAGGAGCCTACCGGCAAAAAAATTGAGGATACCCGAAATAAGGGTCAGGTTGGAAAAAGCCAGGAATTTGCCCACGGGCTGCAGCTGGTGGCGGCGTTTCTCATGCTAAGATTTTTTTCTTCCTTTATGGGAGAGCGCTTCATAGGAGTGATCCGGTGGGTGTACGGCAATGAGATGACGGAGATAGTATCCTTGGAGCGAAGCGGACTTACGGTTCGCACCATATCCGTGGTGCTCATGCAGGCTTTTTTGCAGATGCTTATTATCGTAGCCCCCTTTTTTATAGGCGGGTTTCTGGTGGCTTTTTTTTCAAACGGCCTCCAGTTCAAATTCAAGGTCACCACGGAGCCCTTGAAGCCGAAGCTTGATAAATTTAATCCCATAAACGGGTTTAAGAGGATGTTTTCGGCACAGTCCTTGATGAATCTGGCTTTGTCCATGGCAAAGATCATCATTATAACCCTGGTGGTCTATTCGGCTTTAAAGGACCGGATGAATGAGCTCTACCTTTTGTACGATATCCCCCTCAATGCCGCCATAGCAGAGATAGGGACTTTAGTCATTGATATCGGCTTTCGCATCAGTCTGATACTGGTATTGGTGGGGATAGTGGATCTGATCTACCACAAGTGGAAGTTCAAAAAAGACATCAAGATGACCAAACAGGAGGTAAAGGACGAGTACAAAAACTCCGAGGGAGACCCGCAGATAAAAAGCAAGCAGCGCCAGAGGATGCGAGAGGCATCCCAGCGGCGGATGATGAGGGAGGTCCCCCGGGCGGATGTGGTTATTACAAACCCTACCCACCTTGCTGTAGCAATAAGATATAAATTCAATGAGGATGTGGCACCGGTGGTGGTGGGCAAGGGCGAGGGAGTCATTGCCGAGAGAGTAAAAAACATTGCCAGGGAAAATGACATCCCCATAGTTGAAAATAAGAGTCTGGCAAGAGCTATTTATAATACCGTAGAGGTGGGAGATATGATCCCGCCGGAGATGTACAGCAGGGTTGCAGAAATCTTGGCAGCCATCTTTACAGCCAACGGACAGATGTAATAAGGGAAAGGAGGGATGACACGTGGAAGGCGTACTTGGTGGAAACGTCAAAGCTACTGACATAGGCGTAGCGGTATATATTCTTGCTGCCATCCTTTTTCTGATCATTCCCATTCCCAACTGGCTTTTGGATGTGATGCTTGCCTTTAATATATCCATTGCACTGATAGTTTTGATGAACTGTCTTTTTGTTAAGGAAGTGCTGGATATGGCAAACTTTCCCACCATACTTTTGTTTACCACCATATTCCGTATCAGCCTAAATGTGTCCTCCACCAGACTCATCCTTACCACCGGAAATCCCGGTAACGTGGTAATGACCTTCGGTTCCTTCGTGGGTGGAAATGATATGATCATTGGTGCGGTGGTCTTTATCATACTTCTGATAGTGCAGTTTGTGGTCATTAACAAAGGTTCCGAGCGAGTGGCTGAGGTTACTGCCAGATTTACACTTGATGCCATGCCCGGTAAGCAGATGGCAATAGATGCGGATCTGAATACGGGAGCCATTACGGATGCAGAGGCGGCGCAGCAGAGAGTCAAGCTTCAGGATGAGTCAAATTTCTTCGGAGCTATGGACGGTGCTACAAAGTATGTTAAGGGAGATGCCACTGCAGGACTTATCATCACCTTTGTAAACCTTTTAGGTGGTACCATTATGGGAGTTTTGCGTCAGGGTATGGCATTTGGAGATGCCATAAGCCAGTACGGACTCATTACCATAGGTGACGGACTTGCTTCCCAGATACCCTCCCTGTCCATATCACTGGCAACGGGTATTCTTATCACCAAGGGTACAAAGACCGCAGACTTCTCCGGCACCATGATAAAGCAGCTTTTCGGTCTGCCAAAGGTGCTTACCATAGTTGGCGGCACCCTTATGCTTTTAGGTGTGGCTACGCCTCTTAATACCTTCCTGTTTTTGGCATTCGGCGGCATGTTTATCATTGTTGCCATGAATATGCAGCGCACCATTGGTGTGGAGACCATAGAGCAGGAGGTGGCAGAGGAAGAAGAGGCTGCAGAGGAGATCAGGCGACCGGAAAATGTGGTATCCCTTTTGTCAGTGGATCCCATAGAGCTGGAATTCGGTTACGGCATCATCCCCCTGGCGGATGTAAACCAGGGCGGAGACCTTTTGGATCGTGTGGTTATGATCAGACGACAGATCGCCTTGGAGCTTGGTACGGTGGTGCCTATTATCAGACTTCGTGATAATATCCAGCTCAACCCCAATCAGTACATTATCAAGATAAAGGGTATACAGGTGGCTGAGGGTGATATCATGTTTGATCACTACATGGCAATGAACCCCGGATATGTGGAAGAGGAGATAAACGGTTATGAGACCACGGAGCCCAGCTTTGGACTTCCTGCCATCTGGATAAATGAATCCCAAAGAGAGCGGGCAGAGTCTTTGGGCTATACTGTGGTAGATCCGCCCTCCATCATAGCCACCCATCTGACGGAAGTTGTTAGATCCCATATTGCGGAGCTTCTGACCCGTCAGGATGTACAGAATCTTGTGGACAATCTGAAGGAGACCAACCCTGTTTTGGTGGGAGAGCTTATCCCCAACCTGCTTGGGCTTGGTGAGGTCCAGAAGATACTTCAGAATCTCCTTACCGAGGGTGTGTCCATAAGGGATCTTTTGACCATCTTCGAGATCTTGGCGGATCGTGCCACAGGCACCAGGGATACGGATATCCTCACCGAATATGTGAGACAGGGGCTTAAGCGTGCCATCTCAGGCAGATACTTTACCCCTAATGAGGTGAACGACGTGATCACCCTTTCCAGCCAGCTTGAGCAGGAGATAATGTCATCCGTGAAGCAGACGGAGCAGGGAGCCTTTATGACCATGGATCCCTCCAGGATCTCCGAGATCATGAATGAGGTGCAGGCGCAGACCTCTGTTATGGAGGAGTCGGGACGCACAGCCATCATAGTATGTTCACCCATAGTCAGGATGTACTTTAAGAAGATGTCCGAGGACTACTTTAAGGATCTTATTGTGTTGTCATATAATGAAGTGGAAAACAATGTTTCTCTTAATTCAATAGGACAGATATCATAATGACCATTAAGAAATATACAGGGAAAACTAAAGACGAGGCCATAGAGGCTGCAAAAAACGAGCTGGGCTCCTCCGTTGTTATCATGAATATAAAGGAGGTCAGGGGCAAGGGACTTGCCGGCATGTTTAAGAGTCCCACCTTTGAGGTGACGGCTGCCATAGAGGAGGACAGTGTGCCTGTGGTCACACCCATCACCCCTAAGCAAAACAGTCTGACTCCCAGATTTTCAGCGGTGGCGGATGAGCAGATAAAGGTGCCGCCCATAGAGGATCGGGAGGAGAGTACACCCGTCTACACTAAAAAGCCCATGCCGAAGCCTGCATTTCCTGTGGATGAACAGGATCTTAAGGATGCCTTTGAGGAGATCGGTGCCGTAGTGGAAAAGGGAGGCATAGACCAGGTGATCCCCGAGTCAAAGACACAAGGGGCTCTTTATAAGAAAAGTCAGGTAAGTGCCGCCGCATCTCCCTCCATAGAGAAGGAAGTAAAGCCGGTAAAGCAAAAGCCCAAAGCACCGGAGCCGGATCGTTCTGCCCTTGGAGACGACGAGCAGAGAGGCTTTTTAAAGATCCTCTACAACACCCTTATGGACAATGAGGTGGAGGAGAGATATGTAAACCGGATATTGGAAAACTTAGACCCCATGCTTTTGGCAGGCTCGTCATTAGATCATATGATCAACAACATATACCAGAAGATGGTGCTTATGTTTGGAAAGCCCAGGGTCATCACCTTTTCCGAAAAGAAGCCCAAGGTGGTATTTATAATCGGACCTACCGGCGTGGGAAAGACCACCACCATTGCCAAGCTGGCAGCCAAATACATGCTGGAAAAGGGCAAAAAAGTGGGGCTTTTGACCAGTGATACCTACAGGATAGCAGCCACGGAGCAGCTTCAGGTATATGCCAGGATACTCTCCGCGCCCTTTACCATCATAGTGGATAATGCAAATATCAATGATGAGATAAAAAAGATGCGGGACATGGATCTGATCCTGGTGGATACCGCAGGCTTTTCCCATAAAAACCAGCAGCAGCGGCAGGATCTTAAGTCCATGCTGGAGGCGGTGGATGAGTCCTATGACAAGGATATATATCTGGTGCTGTCCGCAACCACAAAGTACCACGATCTAAAAGAAATCGTGGACACCTATAAGTCATTTACGGATTTTGATATCATTTTTACAAAGCTGGATGAGACACTTGCCTATGGCAATATCTTAAATATCAGACTTTATACGGATGCACAGATGTCCTATGTTACCACAGGCCAGAATGTGCCGGACGATATCGAGATCATTGATTCACAGAAGATAGTAAAGTCGCTTCTGGGAGGAAATTGATGGATCAGGCAGAGGGACTTAGAAATGTAATAAAGGCAAGGGATGCAAAAATAGCTGCCGAACCCAGGATCATAGCCATTACCTCCGGAAAAGGAGGGGTGGGCAAATCAAATACGGCAGTAAATCTGGCTATAGCATTCCGTAAAATGGACAAACGTGTTATAATATTTGATGCGGATCTCGGACTTGCCAATGTGGAGGTCATGTTTGGCACTGTTCCCAAGTACAGTCTTAAGGATTATGTGTACGGCGAGATGGAACTGTCTGAGATCATTACCAAAGGACCCATGGATATAGGTTTTATATCCGGCGGATCCGGCATGCTGTCTCTTAACAACTTAAATGACGATCAGAGACAGGGACTGGTGTACGGACTGTCCAATCTGTCCGGCATGTGTGATGTGATGCTTATTGATACGGGGGCAGGCATATCCGATTCAGTATTGGATTTTGTGCTGGCAGCGCCGGAGGTTCTGCTGGTGACCACACCCGAACCCAGCTCCATTACGGATGCTTACTCCCTGGTCAAGGCAGTATTCAGCAAAAGAAAGACCACAGGGGAAAAGCAGACCATGTCCATAGTTGCCAATAAGGTAATGAGCGAGGCTGAGGGCAATGCGGTATACACCAAGCTGTCCTCGGTGGTAGAGAGATTTTTGGGCGGGCATATTGACTACATGGGATATATTCCCCAGGATCCTCTTTTGGAGGATGCGGTGCGGGCACAAAAGATAGTTTCCCTGGCGTCACCCACATCCAGATCTGCCAGGGCTTATTTTGAGATCGCTTCCAAATTGATGGGCAGTGAGAGTATGCCGGGGGATACCAAAAGCGGATTGTTCAGATTTTTTTCGAGTTTTATTACATCAGGAAAGAGCGCGCCGTCACTGTAGGACGGATCATAAATAACAGGAGAGATTAAGCAGCTAATGGCGGAGATCAAACCGGGAAACAAACTTAACATCAGATTCTATCAGGAAGCAGCCAGAGCTGAAAGTGACGGCAAAGAGGAGCAGGTATTTGTCAGCCGGGTCTTTGACGTGTTAGATGACGGGACCCTTGAACTTGACGTGCCCACCAGAGAGGGAAAGCTCATACTTTTGCCCCAGAATGTCAGATACCTTTTTGAATTTACCACCGGGTCGGGAGTATTCAGGTGTCAGGGACAGATATTGGACAGGATCAAAAGAGGGAATTTTTTCCTCATGAAAGCCAAGATCATCTCCAAGATGCAAAAGTTCCAGCGTCGGGAGTATTACAGACTCAATGTAATGATGGATGTGATGTTTCAGGTGATCGACGACCGGGCAGAAGAGATTGAAAAGATGTCTGAGATCAGGGATCTTTTGCAAAACACCTCCTTCAATGAAAAGGTGATTGGTCGGGGAACCATAGTGGATATCAGCGGCGGAGGAGTCCGCATTATATCAGAGACAAGGATACAGGATGCCCATTTTTTGTTTTTGACATTTAATATAGCGGTGGGAGGCAGAAAGCAGCTTGTGGAGCTGATCGCCAAGGTGATCGCCATAAACCCCGTGCCCGACACTTCAAACTATACTTACAGACTTAAGTTTTTATACAAGGATAGCAAGCTGCAGGAAACAATTATAAGATTTATCTTCGAGGAAGAGCGTAGGATACGCAAAAAGGAGTTAGGCTAAGATATGTATAAGGTTTTGGTTGTAGATGACTCTGCACTCATGAGGAAGATCATGTGTGATATAATCAATTCCATACAAGGTTTTCAGGTAGTGGACATCTGTTCTGATGGACAGAGTGCCTACCGCAGGATCTCTGAGCTTGGAAGCTTTGATGTCATCACCATGAATGTGGCACTTGCCAGAATGAGCGGTCTTGAGGTTATGGAGAGACTGAATGAGGACGGGTGTGATATCCCCATTGTGGCAGTGTCGTCCCAGGTAAAAGAGGATCGTGCCATGACCATGCAGGCTCTTGAGAGAGGAGCTGTAGAGGTGCTGGTCAGGCCATACCGGCTTTCACCTGCAGATCGTGAGGCATTGAAGCCGGAGCTTGTCAGGATACTTGAGGCGGCGGTGAGCAAAAAGAAAAAGCACCCCAAAAAGGTGGCTGCTCCTGCCGTGCCAAAGGTAACTCCAAGGACAGAGCAATCCGAAGGGATCCATGGCGGCACCGATCCAAGGGAGCTTTCCAAACCCCTGTCCAAGGTGACCATCCCCTTAAAGGACATTAAAAAGCTTTCACCAAGCGTCATAGGCGGATTTGATCTGGTGGCTATAGCCTCCTCCACAGGAGGACCCCAGGCGCTTCGAACCTGTCTGCCCATGCTTCCCAAGCATCTGGGAGTACCGGTGGTGATAGTTCAGCACATGCCCAAGGGATTTACGGCGTCACTTGCGGAGAGGATAGACGAGGTTAGTAATGTCAGGATCAAAGAGGCGAGCGAGGGTGAGGTCCTTGAAAAGGACACGGTGTATATCGCTCCCGGAGGATGGCATCTGGAAGTCAAAAGCAAAAGCGGCGGGAAAATGGTAAACCATCTTTCTGATGCTCCTGCAATAGGGAATCTGAGACCTTGTGCGGATGTTATGTTTCATTCTATTGCCAAGCTTCCCTGTAAAAGGGTACTTTGCGTAGTGCTTACGGGGATGGGCAGTGATGGGACAGAGGGTATCTCTTATCTCGGTGCATACAAAGAGATTTACTGCATCACTCAGAGTGCTGATACCTGCGTAGTATATGGTATGCCGAAGTCAGTGGACCAGGCTGGTCTGTCCTGTGAGTCGGCACCGATCACTGAAATCGCAAATGCGATAGCAAAGAGACTGGGGGTCTAAATATGGATGTAAGTCAATACCTCGATATTTTTATCGACGAAACCAACGAACACATTCAAGCTTTGAGCGACAACATCATGGCTTTGGAACAGGAGCCTGAGAACAAGGACACCATCAATGAGATATTCAGAGCGGCTCACTCACTCAAGGGTATGGCAGGTACCATGGGCTTTAAGCGTATGCAGCATCTGACTCATGATATGGAAAATGTATTCTCAGAGGTTCGCAATGACACCGTCAAGGTGGACTCGAACCTTATAGATATACTTTTTAAGTGCCTTGACGCGGTAGAGGGCTATCTGGAAAATGTAAAAGCTACTTCAGATGAGGGTACTGAGGATAATGCAGCCCTTATCAAGATGCTTAATGACGTTTTGGAAGGCAATGGCGGAGATTCACCTGCTGCCGATTCATCTGATGCGGGAGGATCGGAGGCAGAAGCGCAGGAATCCGATTCTGCTGAGGGTTCGGATGATCCCAATGGCAAAAATCATTTCCTTGCCCTTAAGCTTGATGAAGAGTCCATTGGCAAGCTTCGTGGAGCCGTGGAGGATGAAGGACTTAAACTTTACGGAATGACAGTTCATATCCAGAAAGAATGTCTCCTTAAAGCAGCCCGTGCCTTTTTGGTGTTTAAGGCTTTGGAGGATTACGGAGAGATTTTAGTATACGATCCCTCCTCCCAGGATATAGAGGATGAAAAATTTGATCTGGGCTTTTCTGTTATTTTCGCATCTAACTCAGATGATACCGAAGCAATAAAGACATCAGTGCTGGCTGTTTCGGAAATAGAAAGTGTGGATCTGGCACTTGTCAGTGTGGAGCAGTATGAGAAAGCAGCAGAGGAAGCCAAGGCAGAACCTGAGCATAAGGTAGAGCCTGTAGCAGCTCCCGCAGCAGCAGCTCCCGCATCACCTGCACCTGCACCGGCAGCAAAGTCAGCAGCACCGGCGGCTGCCAAAAAGACTGCTAATAAGCCTGTTACCACCCGGACAGTCCGTGTGGATCTGGAAAAGCTGGATGCTTTGATGAATCAGGTGTCAGAGCTTATCATAGCAAAGAACTCACTGGTTTCCATTTCCTCTGCAGACAATGGCAGCGGAAATTTAGATACACAGTCCTGGCAGAGCCAGATAGAGTATCTGGAGCGTATCACCACCAATCTCCATGAGTCAGTCATGAAGGTAAGGATGGTACCTATCGAAAATACCGTTAACAAGTTCCCTCGTATGATCAGGGATCTGTCCCGTAAGTTAGGCAAGCCCATGAATCTGGTCATGACCGGTGAAGAGACAGAGCTTGACCGTACCGTGGTAGATCAGTTGGGTGATCCCCTTCAGCATCTGCTCCGTAATTCGGCAGACCACGGCATTGAATCCCCTGAGGAAAGAAAAGCAGCAGGCAAGCCTGAAGAGGGAACCATCTTCCTCAATGCTTTCCAGGAGGGTAATAACGTCATCATCCAGGTAGGAGACGACGGTGGCGGAATCAACACCGAAAAGGTCAAGGAAAAGGCAGTTGAGCGTGGTATCGTTTCTCCCGAGGAAGCAGAAAACCTCACCCAGAAGGAGATCATAGACTTCCTGTTCATGCCAAGCTTTTCCATGGCAAAGACCGTTACGGATATATCCGGGCGTGGAGTCGGACTGGATGTGGTTAAATCAAATATCGAAGCTCTCGGCGGTAACGTAGAGGTTAAGTCCACCCTTGGGCAGGGCTCTACATTTACAGTGAGACTTCCTCTTACACTGGCTATTATCCAGGCTTTGATGGTAGAGATCAGAGATGAGAAATATGCTATCGCACTTGGATCCATCCAGAATATCGAGGATATCTCCATAGATGAGATCAAGTACGTGGAGGCAAAGGAGGTCATTCACTTAAGAGGCAATGTTATCCCCATAGTCAGACTGGATCAGCTCTTAGACTTTGAGCCCCAGGATGAGGAGCCTTCAAACCTTACGGTGGTAGTAGTTAAAAAGGGAGATCTCCAGGCAGGTCTGGTGGTAGACAATCTTATCGGACAGCAGGAGATAGTTATTAAGTCACTTGGTAAGGTCATTGATAATAACAAGATCATCAGCGGTGCTACCATCCTTGGTGATGGCGAAGTGGCTATGATCATTGATGTCAACGCACTTATGTAAGAGGAGGTTACTATGGCGGCTGAATTAGAAACTTTGGACGAGGAGCGGATCCAATATATTGTTGTAAAGATTGGCAGTGAGCAGTATGGCCTCGATATTTCAGTGGTTGACAATATCGTGCGCATGCAAAAGATAACCCGTGTACCCAAGGCACCCTCATATTATCCGGGAGTCATTAACCTCCGTGGTGAGGTGGTTCCTGTTATGAGCGCCCGTCTTAAGATGGGACTGGATGAGGATGAGATCACCAAAAATACCAGGATCATCATCCTTAGACTGGAGCTTCAGGGCTTGGTAGGCATACTGGTGGATGAGGTCAAGGAGGTTATCACTTTGGGTGAGTCCGAGATAGACCGGTCCAATCAGAGTTCACAGAATAAGGATGCTACATATATCAATGGAATCGGAAAGAGCGGTGACTCTCTGGTATCCATTTTCGATATCAACGCTATCATTGATGAAGTGGCTGTATAAGCTTACGGCAGATTATCAAGAGAGGTTTTTATATGGCAGTATCTATAGAACAGATCAATGAGATGTATCCCGACGTTCTTCGGGAAATCGGTAATATCGGTGCCGGTAATGCAACCACGGCAGTAGCCAATATGCTGGGACTTCGTATTGACATGAAGGTTCCCAACGTGGAATTTATCGAGGTGGAAAAGATTGGCGGCGTCATTGGCTCCGAGGAGCAGATAGTAGTCGGTATCATGCTTGGAATCGAGACGGATATCGAGGGCAGTATGATGTTTTTGATGGATATCCCCTCAGCCCATCATCTGGTTAACCGCATGATGATGAGGGATCCGGATTATGATGCGGATTTTGATGAGATGGATATGTCCGCCATCAAAGAGATCGGCAACATAATAGCGGGCTCATACCTTTCCGCTATATCAGGACTGACCAATTTAACCATTACGCCCACTATACCCTTTGTAGCTATAGACATGGCGGCAGCGATCCTGTCGGTTCCGGCTATACAGTTTGGTATGCAGGGAGATAATGCTCTCATTATTGAGACCGAGATGGGTGATGACGTGGATATCAACGGCTATTTCATTCTTATGCCGGAGGGAGACTCCTATTCCAAAATATTAACAGCTTTAGGTGTACCTATAGAGTGATAGAGGGTAGTGTATGGGACAGATGATCAAGGTGGGCATGGCTGACCTTAAGGTTTGCAAGGCCCCTGATAATTTAACAACTATAGGACTGGGATCCTGTATAGGAATCGCCATATGGGATCCCAGTACAAAAATAACCGGTCTGGCTCATATCATGCTTCCGGATAGTACAACTATCCGCAACAATTCCAATGTTGCCAAGTTTGCAGACACAGGGATACAGAAGCTGGTTGATGACATGATCAAGATGGGAGCCAACAAGAGCAGGATGGTTGCCAAAATTGCAGGTGGAGCAAAGATGTTTGAAATCTCCGGCGGCAATGCGTCAGGGATCAATATCGGCGAGAAAAATGCCATGGCATCCAAAGCCAAGTTAAAACAGCTTGGAATACCTTTAAAGGCAGAGGATTGCGGTTTGAATTACGGTAGAACCGTTGAGATATACAGCGAAGACGGGAAGTATCTGATCAAGGCTGTAGGCAGGACGGAGAAAGCAATCTGATGGATCAGCAGGAAAAGATTAAGCAGATACCCATCATCCTGATGCTTTGGGCGGCAGCTCTTACGGCAATAATATCTCTGTTTTCGGAGATAAGCTTTGGAGTTTTTTTACTTAGGATATTTATATCCAGTATATCCTTTTATCTGATAGGTCTTGTGGTACAGATCCTTTTTGCTTATGCCTTGAAAAAGGAAGAAGAAAAAAAGGAGCCTTCGGAAGAGGACCAGGAGGACGAAAGCACAGATACAGATGAGGGATCTGAGGATGTGGATGACGATTATGAGGACGAATGATCCATCCATTCCTTAGAGTGGACAGAGGTGATCTGTTCACTGCGACAGATGCAGAATAAGAAGCTGCACGTATGTGTGGGGATTTAGATGAAAGATACAGACAGGCAGAAGCTCTGGGACAGCTATAGGAAGAAACCCACGCCCGAGCTTAGAGAAAAAATAATAGTAGAATATGCACCACTGGTTAAGATAGTTGCCGGAAAGATGAATATGTATCTGGGCAACAATGTGGAATACGACGATCTGGTTGGTTACGGAGTTTTTGGACTCATTGATGCCATAGATAAGTTCGACACATCCAAGGAGGTAAAGTTTGAGACCTATGCCTCCCTTCGTATCAAGGGGGCGATACTGGATCAGATCCGCAAAATGGACTGGATACCCAGGACTATCCGCCAGAAGCAGCGCAAGATAGAAGAGGCCACCAGGTCGGTGGAGGAGCGAAAAGGACGGGTCGCCTCTGACGAAGAGATAGCCGCTGAGCTTGGACTTTCGGACAAGGAGTACATTGATTGGCAGTCTCAGATGAAGATAACCAATCTGGTTTCCTTAAATGAGTTTATGGAGGCGGGCAATGAGCCTGTGGCGGATGCATCAGCCACCACGACCCAGTTTATCCAGCCGGAGGAATCGGTTTCCAAGGACGAGCTGTCAAAGATGTTGGCAGAGTCTTTGGAACTTTTAACCGAAAAAGAAAAATCAGTGATAGTTTTTTACTACTATGAAGATTTGACCCTCAAGGAGATCAGCAAGGTGATGGAGGTGTCGGAGTCACGGGTGTCCCAGCTTCACACCAAGGCGCTCATTAAGATGCGCAAGAAGATGGGACCTTATATGAACATTTTGACAGAATCATAAAATCGGACTTGAATAACGCACTGCAAGGGGACAATATATTTGGCAGTAACGTTCTGTTAGATCCTTAGGGTAGAGAGTATGGAACAAAAAAACGCATATATACAAATTGAGATCAAAGATGGCGACGCTATTTTACACTACTATCCCGCAAAGGATGGTGGTGATGGTCTTGTGCCCAAAGAGGTGGACGACTATCTGGATTCACATCAGATAGTGGGCTATGATAAAAATGAACTCAGGAGTCTTATCACAGGGGAAACCGAAAATGTTATGAATATGGGTCCCTGTCTGGATACCCAGTTTTCCGAGTGTATGTATGTCAAGATATCTTTGGACAAGATGCGTGCTACCTGCCATTTCTTTCCACCCTCTGTTGGCGGGCCTCTTATGAATGTGCAGGATATTATAATGCAGCTTCAGGGCAAGGGCGTTATTTACGGTCTCAAGCCCGAACTTGTACAGGATTTTCTTAACAATCGTTTGTATAATACCAAGTACGATTTCGCTGTGGGCACTCCGCCGGTGATCGGTAAGGATGCCAAAATAGAGTATTTTTTCAATACAAATCCATCCTTAAAACCCAAGCACTATGAAGACGGATCGGTGGATTACCATGAGCTTAATACCATATCCGAGGTCAACGCTGGTCAGATCTTAGCCAGGCTTCATCCTGCTGACAGGGGTGCCATGGGAAAGGATATTACCGGTCGGGATATACCCACCCGTAATGTCAAGGATATGAAGCTTTCCTTTGGGAAAAATATCAGGATCAGCGAAGATCAGACAGAGATATTTTCTGAGGTTACAGGCCATGTGTCTTTGATCAACGGTCAGGTCTTTGTATCGGATGTATATGAAGTGCCGGCAGATGTGGACAATTCCACCGGAAATATATACTACAATGGCAATGTGCATGTAAAGGGCTCTGTCCGGGGCGGCTTTGCCATTCAGGCGCAGGGAGACGTGGTAGTAGACGGTGTGGTGGAGGATGCCTTTGTATCCGCTGAAGGCCAGGTTATAGTAAAGTGCGGGATCCATGGCATGAACAAGGGTGTTATTGATGCCAAGGGCAATGTGATCATCCAGTTCATTGAAAATGCCAAGGTATTTTCCGGAGGATATATAGAGACAGGTTCCATCCTTTACAGCGAGGTTAATGCAGCTGAGGATGTTTTTGTCAATGATAAAAAGGGATTTATCACCGGCGGCGTGATCCGTGCAGGAGGCAAGGTGGAATCCAGGATCATAGGCTCATCCATGGGTGCCATGACAAAGATAGAGGTTGGGATGGCTCCCGACAAAAAGGAGCTTTACGCACATTTACAAAAAGACATACTTATGCTGTCCCAAAAGATCAACAAGATCAACCCCATAGTCAAGACCTATCAGGACTTTATTCAGTCGGGAAAGATGCTTGACCAGAAGAATCTTATGTATCTTAACAATCTGATGGCAGAGCTTAAGGATGCCAAGGGAAAGCTGCAGGATGACAGGGTCAGATTCAATGCCCTGCACCAGGAACTTCTCAACAGCAAGCATGCCAAGATCAAGGTAGCCAGGGATATTTTCCCGGGAGTGAGCATTACGATCTCGGATGTGTCCATGACTACCAAGGACAAACGATCATTCTGTTGCTTTGAAAAAAAGAATGGCGAGATCGTGGTATCCAATATGTGATAATGAGGTAAGGACATGGATGTACGTCCAATAGATCTAAACGGTATGATCCAGAATACCGTGGAGGTCAGTAATAATCGAGCGGCACAGGAACAAAAACCGGCATTGCAGCAGGAACTTATGAGTACCCAGACCCGGCAGGAATCCGAGGTGACCACCACAGTGGTTCATGAAAATTCCAATGCGGCAGAGGGCGAGGCTGCATCCGAGGGTGGTGACGGACATGGTTACGAAGGCAACCGGGGCAGACGTCCGGGACAGAAAAAAAGCACCACCGAAAAAAAGGGTGACGGATCCTTCAGGGTAAAAAGTGGACATCCTTCATTCGATATGACGATATAGAAGTTAGTCAAGGAGTGATATGACAGGCTTAGAGATTTCTCTTATAGTAATTGGTGTGATAATTTTTGTCGGCAGCTTTTTCTTTACGGAAAAGCTGTCTTCTTCTGATGTCGAGCTTATACATAAGCTGTCCGAAAAGGAAGTTAAAAATGTGGTTGATGAGCAGATAGCTTTAGCAAAATCCGGCTTGGAGGACTACTTTAACGAAAGATCCGAAGAGGCTATCACCCATATTGACGCCTTAACCGGGGAGACTGCCAACCGGCAGCTTTTATCCTTGGGAGATTATTCGGACACGGTTCTTGATGCCATGCAAAAGACCCAGAATGAAAATCATTTCATTTATGAGCGGCTTAATGACAAGCAGGATTATCTGTCTGAGCTTGCGGATCGGATCGACAAAAAAGAAGCAGAGCTTAGAGCCATGGATCAGTCCATTCAGGCAAGGCTTAAGGAGCTTTCCGACCTCAATATAATCATAGAGGAAAAGGAACAGGAAAGGCTTGAGGATAAGGAGCAGGAGATCCGTGAGGATGTGGAATCCATCAAGGAAGCTTTCACCCAGAAGCTTTCTGAGGGTGTGGCACGGGAGAATAAGGACGAGGAAAACACAGACCAGAAGGCGATCAATGACAAGATAATCGAACTCCATGAAAAGGGAGCTACAGATATAGAGATAGCAAAGGAGCTGGGCAGAGGCCTTGGCGAGGTAAAGCTGGTGTTGGGGTTGTTTGAATGAGAGCAAAGTATTTTCTGAAAGGAATGGGAATAGGAGTCACAGTTACTGCCATTATTTTTACGGTTGCCTTTGCCTTAAATCCACCCACTTTGTCTGATGAAGAGGTGATAGCCAGAGCCAAGATGCTTGGAATGGTGGAGACGGCTGAAGCCACCGAGGATGAAAAGGAGGAGGACAAGTCCAAGACCTCCGAAGAGAAGGAAGAAGAGAAGGGCAAGTCTGAGGAGACCAAAGAGGGCAAAGAGTCTGAGGATGGAGAGGGTGAGTCAAAGGAGGAGTCTGATGAATCAGATGCATCCGAGTCATCCGAGTCATCCGAAGATAAGCAGGTTTCTGACCAGGAGGCATTAAAAGCCCTTAAAGAGCTTCAGGAATCCGAAGAACAGGCAGGAGAGGACAGTGACACTCCTGATAATTCCCAGTATAAGACTACGGATACGGTGCAGGAAAATGACAGTTCCTCCGGTGAGGATTCATCTGTTACGGAGTTTACCGTTCACAGCGGTGAGGATTCTTCCGTGGTGGCTTCCAGACTGTATCGTCAGGGGCTTATTGATGATCCAAATGACTTTGATCTGTATCTGGCAACCAACGGCTACGATACCCGTATTCATCCCGGATCCTATAATATTCCTGCAGGAAGCTCCTATGAGGCAATAGCAAATGCCATAGCATATTAAAAAACATCTTGATTTTTTTATATTACTATGGTAATATATAGCGGTCGCGTTTGGGGGGTATGTCCCGGGCGATAGGTTTAGGAGGTTTAATTATGGCAGTTTTAAAGACGATTGTTACGGTTTTATTTATAATAGTAAGTGTGGTGCTTACCACTATTATATTGATGCAGGAAGGCAAAAGTCAGGGACTCGGTTCTTTAGGCGGACAGGCTTCTACCGACAGCTACTGGAGCAAGAACAAGGGTCGTTCCAGAGAGGGAATACTTGTAAAGATCACCACGGCTTTGGTGGTTCTGTTCTTTGTCTTTTCAGTAGTTCTCAATATCGGGAGCTTTTAAGTATCATATCAATTAGGTTAAGTGCCACCGTAGGTAGATCCGACGGTGGCTTTTTTTACAGGTGAATATATGAAATCAAAAAAAAGATATGAGGGAAAGTTTATATCCCACCCCCGGGGCTTCGGCTTTGTGACGGTAGAGGGATTTGTGGATGATTTTTTCATACCGGAAAAATATGTAAACGGCGCCTTTCACATGGATGAGGTGGAGATAGAGGTCTTGCCCGATAAGCTTGGTCAAAGGACGGAAGGCAGGATAATCAGGATCATTTCCCATGAGATATCCTCGCTGGTGGGCACATATGAGACCAGGGATAAATCATCATATATCAGACCTGATGATCCAAAGATAGGAAATCTGATCTATATACCCGAGGGACGGGATCTTCATGCGCTGCCGGGACAGAAGGTGGTGGCTTATATAACCGATCACACCTCAGGCTATAAAAAGCCGGAGGGTGTGATAGTGGAGATAATAGGTTTTCCTTCGGAGCCGGGGGTGGATGTAAGCTCGGTGGTAAAGGCATATGATATTCCGACGGAGTTTTCCGCAGAGGTCTCTGCCTGTGCCGAGGAGGTCAATGTGCCCATAGATCCTTTGGAATATGAGCGCAGATACGATCTGAGGGATGAACTTACCGTCACAATTGACGGGGATGACAGTAAGGATCTGGATGATGCCATCAGTCTGAAAAAAAAGGGCGACCGTTATGTCTTGGGAGTTCACATAGCGGATGTGTCACACTATGTGACAGAGGGCAGTCCCATAGATGAGGAGGCTAAAAAAAGAGGCACCTCCGTATATCTGGTGGACAGGGTGATACCCATGCTCCCCACTACGCTTTCAAACGGGATCTGTTCCCTTAATGAGGGGGAGGACAGGCTTACCCTTTCATGCATCATGCACATAGATAAAAAGGGCAAGGTGACCTCCTACAAGATCAAAGAAAGCGTGATCCGCTCCGACAGACGCATGACCTACTCTGATGTGAATAAGATATTGGAGGATCATGACAGCAAGCTGATAAAAAAATACAAGCCCCTGATCCCCATGTTTGAGCTTATGGAGAAGCTGGCAAAGATCCTTCGTGCCAGAAGAGAAAAGAGGGGTGCCATTGAGTTTGACTTTCAGGAGACCCACATTACTTTGGATGAAAAGGGAGTGCCTGTAAGCTTAGAGCCCTATGAGAGGGGTGTCTCAAATAGGATAATCGAAGAGTTTATGCTTTTGGCAAATGAGACTGTGGCAAAGGATGCCATGAAAAAGGAACTGCCCTTTGTATACCGTGTCCATGGTACGCCGGACAGTGAAAAAATAGGTGACCTGAAGAGGCTGGCAGGCAGACTGGGATATACCCTGCATGGTGACAGTGAAAATATTTCACCCAAGGAGCTGCAAAAGTTTTTAAAAAAGATCTCCGGCACACCGGAGGAGTTTTTGCTTTCCACCGTGACACTAAGATCCATGCAGCAGGCTTTGTACTCCACAGAGTGTGACGGGCATTTTGGACTTGCCTCGGAGAATTACTGCCACTTTACATCACCTATCCGCAGGTATCCTGATCTTATGATACACCGTATCATTAAGGAAAATAAGGCAAAAAAACTCAGGAAAAAAAGGCGTGCCTATTATGACGGACTGCTTCCTGCACTATGCGGCTCCCTGTCAAGACTTGAACGCAGAGCCGACGAGGTGGAGCGGGAGGTGGATAAGCTGAAAAAGGTTCAGTTTATGACATCCCATGTGGGGGAGGAGTTTTCCGGCGTTGTCTCAGGGGTTACCAAGTGGGGTATATACGTGGCGCTTCCCAATACCATTGAGGGGATGATACCCATAAGCTCCATGCGTGGTGACAGGTTTGAGTTTGACGAGGATTCCTACAGTGTCATTGGAAGCTTTACCCGCAGGACATTTACTATAGGACAGGAAATTGATATTATAGTAGACAGGGCAGACGTGGAAAGACGGCAGATAGATTTTGTGCTGCCGGAGGATCATGGCAAAAAGGCTGCAAAGGAAAAGGGCAAGTCCGGCGGTAAGAAAAAGGATCCGAAAAAAGCGATAAAAAAGAATGTAAAGCGCAGGAAAAGGACTAAAAAAAGAGGTAGATAATGGCAAGAGACAGTGGAGGCGGACACAAGCTGATCGCCAACAATAAAAAAGCATACCACGACTATTTTATCGAGGATACATATGAGGCAGGGATATCACTGGTGGGGACGGAGGTCAAGGCGCTCCGTACCGGCAAGTGTTCCATCAAGGAGTCCTATATTCGTATTGAAAACGGTGAGATGATGATATTGCAGATGCATATTTCACCTTACGAAAAGGGCAATATTTTTAATCGTGATCCCCTTAGACCCAGAAAGCTTTTGATGCACAAGGTGGAGATCAGAAAGATCTCCCAGAAGCTAAAGGAGCAGGGCTATACTTTAGTGCCTGTGGAGGTGTATTTTAAAAACAGTCTGGTAAAGGTAAAGGTGGGACTGGCAAAGGGTAAAAAGCTCTACGACAAGCGTGCCGATATAGCCAAAAAGGATATGAGGCGAGAAGCAGAGCGGGATTTCAAGCAGAAGATCAGATAAAACTATACCACAGGGTAATGATTTTTACAGAGCTTTGTGGTATGATGTGATGTGTACGCAGGAACTCTATGGTTCCTTAAGTATATTACAATTCACTCTTTCGGATTGCCTGTATCGGGTATGCCGAAAGTACTAGTGTTCCGTCCCAATCATTTTTGCGATACGGAACATCAAGGGCTAGTAAAGGTTTCGACAGGGATCGTGAAGCTGGTGAAGCGAGTCGCATGGTAATGCGTTAAATGGCCAAATTAAATTTAAACGCTAACGATAATTTAGCACTCGCTGCCTAATTTAACGGCAGCAATCCGCCCGGGATTACCGATCGTCCCGGATACGGGTTTCGACCCAGATCGGAAACGACTATGGCAAAGCTTTGAGCCATAGGGCGTATCATGAAGCTACCGAAGCAGTCAGGGTGTCCGTCCCCGGGCTGTGGAGGGAATCTTAAATGACTGACTACACTCGTAGAAGAACAGTGGATAGGTTTTTGGACGCGGGTTCGATTCCCGCCTAGTCCACTATATGCAACATCTATAGAAAGTCAAAACTTATTGTCAAACAAATTTTAGGTCAACCGTCCATCGGTGGCACCTTTTGTACGATTGTAATACTACATTAGACTGGAGTTTTCAATGCTAACATTGTATCATTTTTGGAAAAGAGACCAGAAACTATCTGCCAAACTCCAATATGAAGCCCCGAAACCCTCTGATGAGATCATGGCAGAGATATTGGAACTTGAAAAAGAACTGTCCGGCAGTCTTGAGGAGGTGTTTCGCTGATGGAAAATAAAGGTGAAGTTGTAATCTATCAAACGGAAGATGGACATACAAAATTAGAAGTGAATCTACAGGACGAAACAGTGTGGCTGTCTATTGATCAGATGGCAGAATTGTTTCAAAGAGATCGAAGTGTAATAGGAAAGCATATTCGAAATATTTTTAAAGAGGGAGAACTGGTCAAAGAGTCAGTGTGGGCAAAATTTGCCTACACTGCTTCGGATGGAAAAGATTATAATGTTGATTTTTATAATCTGGATGTCATTATTTCTGTTGGATATCGAGTAAAGTCGCAGAGGGGTACTCAGTTTCGTATATGGGCGAATTCAGTCTTGAAGGAATACATCATCAAGGGCTTTGCCATGGATGATGAACGCCTAAAAGGAAATGGAGGCGGGA
>CAMOZG010000010.1 GCA_946630825.1 uncultured Lachnospiraceae bacterium | reverse complement strand
TTTTGATGCTTTTCTTCGGGCTTATGAAGCTTATGCAGGGTAAGGACGGATCTAAGATAGGCATCAGTGTGTGTATAGTTTTGGTGGCGATCCTTGTAAATACATTTGTGCCGGCAGAGGCTTACAGCACCGGCAATGACTGGGCAGATACCTTAATTGGACTTTTTATCAGGGAAAATGACTATTCCTGGTTTCCTCTGGTGACCTGGGTCATCCATCCTTTGGCGGGTTACTGGCTGGGGATCATCTACAGAAAGCTAAATGACAGGAGAGGCTTTATTAAGCTTCTTCTCATACTTGGCATTCCCACCTTCACCCTTTCGGAGATCATGGTGACTGTAAAGGGACTTCCCCATGAGGTCTTGAATCCCGGGGGCTACGACGAGTTTTACTTCTATGCCATGAGCACCTGGAGCATGATAGGAGGCTTTGGACTGCTTGTATTAGAGCTTGCACTTTTTATGATACTAAGGGAGATATTCCAATTTTCCCTGCCTCAGGTAGTGGCATATGTGAGCAAAAACGTGATCTTTATCTATGTGACCCAGTGGCTGATCTTAGGCTGCCTGTATCCGTATCTTTTCCATATCACAAACCTTTGGATCAATTTAAGTATAGGACTTTGTGTTATGTTTGTGGTATACTTACTTTGTCGTCTGAAAGACCGGGTGTTTAGAGAGGGATAGCTTTGGAAAATAATGGATTTGTTATTAAAAAAAGCCTTGGGAAAAAATACCTGTTAAGCCTCGTTATGTCCACCGTATTTTTAGCGGTGTGTATAAGCATAGTGGTTTCGGTGCTTTTCCAGAGACGCATAATGGAAAGATATGAGTACGTGGGCTTTTCCGTATCCGATTATGTGGCAAGCATGATGGACGGTGACGAGATCAGCATGTATTTAAGTTCCCGTCAGGCAGATGATGAATACGAAGCCATGAGGGAGTTTTTATATAATACCAGAGAAAAGTTCGGCCTCATCTATCTGTATATAGCTGTTCCGGGAGAGGATCATCTCACCTATCTGTGGGAGGCTACCTCAGGCTCCGAGATGCTTGGCTTTGAGGATCAGTATTCCCCGGGAGGGGAGGAGTGGTCTCTTAAGATGCTTGCAAATCAGGGAGACAGGCAGCTTCGTACCTTTATTGATCCCCAGTATGGGATACTTGCTACTGCGGCATCCCCCATATACGACAGCAGCGGTAAGGCAGTGGCTTTGGCATATGCTGATTTTTCCATTATGGACATGGCTAAGGGTATCATTTCCATGATAATCGGGACCATTGTTTTTATCTTTGGTATCATGGCTTTGTTTACCGCAATCTTTTACATGAATGCCAAAAAGAGCATAGTGGATCCCATCAGAAATCTTACGGTGGCGGCATCGGATCTTACCAATCGTATCGATAAGGGTGATGATCCCTATGTTAATATCATTCATACCGGGGATGAGATAGAGGCACTGTCCCGGGCCTTTGAGTCCATGGACGGACAGCTTAGAGGGTATATAGCCGAAAATTCCAGAATAGTTGCGGAAAAGGAAAGAATTGGCGCGGAGCTTTCCCTGGCCACGGATATCCAGGCTGACAGTCTGCCCTCCATTTTCCCGCCCTTTCCCGACAGACACGAGTTTGACCTTTATGCCACCATGGATCCTGCCAAGGAAGTGGGAGGAGATTTCTATGATTTCTTCATGATAGACGAGGATCATCTGGGGCTGGTAATAGCTGATGTATCCGGCAAGGGTGTACCGGCGGCGCTTTTCATGATGGTTTCCATGGTGCTTGTTCACAGCAATGCCATGTCCGGGGATGCTCCCAATAATGTGGTATCCCGGGTGAATGACCATATATGCGAAAACAATGCCAACAGTATGTTTGTCACCATCTGGTTTGGAGTGCTTGAGATCTCCACAGGCCGTGTCCATGCCACCAATGCGGGACATGAATATCCGGTGATACGTCATGCAAATGGTGAGTTTGAATATATCAGAGACACCCATGGCCTGGTGGTGGGAGCCATGGACGGCATACCCTATGAAGAGTATGAATTTACCATGGAGCCCGGCAGCACACTTTTTGTCTATACTGACGGTGTGCCGGAAGCTACCTCCGAGGATCAGGAGCTTTTTGGAGAGGAAAGACTTTTGGCAGCCCTTAACAAAGAGCCTGATGCGGATATGAAAGAGCTTTTATCAAATGTGAGGGAAAGTATTGATGATTTCGTCAAAGATGCTCCTCAGTTTGATGATATTACCATGCTTGGATTAAAATATAAGGGATAACCTTGTAAAATTTTTTTAAGTAAGGTAGAATAGTGTGTGGTTTTTATACAATATAGGTATTAGGAGGATTTACTATGTTGGAAATTAACAAGAAAGTGGACGGAACAGCTCTTACAATAATGCTGACGGGTCGTTTGGATACGACTACCGCACCTGAGCTTGAGGAAGTGATCAACAGCTCTATTTCAGGAGTGGAGAGTCTGAAGTTTGATGTATCAAATATGGAATACATCTCCAGTGCAGGCCTTAGAATTTTGCTTTCTGCCCAGAAGGTTATGAATAAGCAGGGTGAGATGAAGGTTTTACATCCCTCTGATGATGTTAAGGAGATTTTTGAGGTTACCGGATTTTCAGATATACTGAGTATCGAGGACTAAGGATTTTCGCACGTCCGTTTTTTGGGATAGGAGGAGAAGTATGAAGGAGCTTTATATTGAGGCCAAGGACGAAAATCTGAACCAGGTTCTTGCTTTTGTAGATGAACAGTTGGAAGCATATGACTGTCCTATGAAGACACAGATGCAGGTTGACATAGCTGTGGAGGAGATTTTTGTCAATATAGCTCATTATGCCTATGAGCCCAGTAAAGGCAGTGCCACCATAAGAGCAGAGGTTACAGAGGATCCGCTTTCCGTTTCCCTTACTTTTGTTGACAATGGCACCCCTTATGATCCTCTTGCCAAGGAGGATCCTGATATTACTCTTACTGCCGAGGATCGACAGATCGGGGGACTGGGAATCTTTATGGTTAAAAAAAGTATGGATGATATATCCTATGAATACAAGGATGGGCAGAATATTCTTACGATCAAGAAGAACCTGTAATTATTCAGAGCTGCGCTCTGAATAATTACAGATTTGGGATAAATAAAAAAGGGGGAAGTTTTTTATGAAGGTTTTTACGACTGACAAGATCCGCAACGTGGTACTTTTGGGACATGCCGGCTGCGGAAAGACATCATTGGCGGAGTCAATGGCATATCTTGCGGGACTTACAAATCGTACAGGTAAGGTCTCTGACGGAAATACCATCAGTGATTTCGACGGACAGGAAATAAAAAGGGGGATGTCCATTTCCACATCTGTGATCCCCATACCCTGGGAAGACACGAAGATCAATATTTTAGATACTCCCGGTTCATTGGATTTTGTCGGTGAGGTAGCTGAAGCACTTACAGTTGCAGATGCGGCAATAATAGTTGTATCCGGTAAGAACGGAGTTGAAAGCGGAACAAAGCGTGCCTTTGAGGCATGTGAGAGATATCACCTGCCCTGTATGGTATTTGTGACGGAGATGGATATAGATGATGCCAGCTACCGTCAGGTGGTGGAGGATCTGCAGGAACTCTACGGCAAAAAGATCGCGCCCTTCCATCTGCCCATTCGTGAGAACGGTGAGTTTGTAGGATATGTCAATGTAATCCAGCAGAGAGCAAAGCGCTGGAACAATGACGGCAAGATCGAAAAGATGGATGTTCCCGATTACTCCCGGGAGAATTTAGGTATCTGCAGAGAAGCTTTAATGGAATCTGTGGCAGAGACCTCCGAGGAGTTCATGGATCGCTATTTTGGTGGTGAGGAGTTTTCTGATGATGAGATCAGATCCACCCTTCGTGTCAATGTGGCTGAGGGAAGCATAATCCCTGTTCTTATGGGATCCAATATCTTAAACCGTGGTATGTATACCCTCATGGTGGATATAGTAAAGTATCTTCCCAGTCCTGATATGCGGGAGTGCAAGGGTATCAATCCCATGTCCAATGAAACCTTTGAAGCCAACTTCGATTTTTCAAAGCCCAAGAGTGCCTATGTATGGAAGACCATAGTGGATCCTTTTGTAGGTAAGTATTCCCTTATAAAGGTTAATTCAGGAGTTCTTAAGACAGATGATCTGATGTATAACCACCATAAGGAGAATGAGGAAAAGATCGGAAAGCTTTACATCCTTACCGGTAAAAATGCTGAGGAGGTAAAGGAGCTTCACGCAGGGGATATAGGTGCACTTTCAAAATTACAGAAGGTTGCCACCACGGATTCGCTTTCCACAAAGTCAAATCCCATAGTATATTTAAGAAGCACCATACCCACACCTTACACCTATCTGAGGTACAAGGTGCCCAATAAGTCAGATGTGGATAAGGCAGCAAGCAGCCTGCAGAAGCTGGCAGCTGAGGATCTGACACTTAGATATGAAAATGATGCAGAAAACCATCAGACCCTTTTGTACGGTATTTCAGAGCAGCATCTGGAGATAGTAAAGGATAAGCTTAAGGATCGCTACAAGATCGACATTGAGCTGGATCGTCCCAAGGTTGCCTATAAGGAGACCATCAAGGGCAAGTCTGATGTGGAGTATAAATACAAAAAGCAGACCGGCGGACATGGTCAGTACGGTCATGTAAAGATGCAGTTTGAGCCCACCGGCAATTATGACGAGGCATATGAATTTACGGAAAATGTAGTTGGCGGTACCGTACCCAAGAATTACTTCCCCGCAGTGGAAAAGGGTATAGTGGAAGCTGTATCAAAGGGACCTTTGGCTGCATATCCCGTAGTGGGTGTTCATGCAAACCTCTATGACGGTTCATATCACCCTGTGGATTCTTCGGAAATGGCATTTAAGACCGCTGCTGCCCAGGCTTTTAAAAAGGGTATGCTTGAGGCACAGCCCATCCTCTTAGAGCCTATAGCAAACCTTCGGACAGTGGTTCCTGATGACAAGACAGGTGATGCCATGGGTGAGCTTAACAAGCGTCATGCCAAGGTTATGGGCATGAATCCCATAGAGGGAGGCAAGCAGGAGGTCCTGGCAGAGATACCTTATGCGGAGCTCTATGGATATGGCACAGCCCTTCGTTCCCTTACAGGAGGAGCAGGAGATTTCTCCTATGAATTCTTAAAGTACCAGCAGGCACCCTCAGATGTCCAGGAAAAGGAGATCGAGCGTAGGGCTTCAAAGCTGGATAACGGAGAAGAATAATTTTAGATTTTTTATCGGCGATCCTTATGGATCGCCGTTTTTTTGTGTCTGTAATAACCCCATGGGGGGCTTGCGGCGTATTTTAAGATTAATTATACTCTTACAGGTGATGGCAGAAATGCCTGATAATGTAAAGAGAGGAGAAAAGGTTATGCATATGGCAGACGCACTGGTATCTCCCGCAGTGGCAGGTACCATGTATGCTCTTTCCGCAGTGGCGGCAGGAGTATCAGTAAAAAAAGTGAGAGAAGAAAATGACACAAAAAAGATCCCGGTCATGGGAGTCATGGGGGCTTTTGTATTTGCTACCCAGATGCTTAATTTTACCATACCAGGCACCGGATCCTCAGGCCATCTCTGCGGAGGTATGATGGTATCCGCACTTTTGGGACCGTTTGCGGGATTTTTGACCATGATAGGAGTGCTATTGGTTCAATGCCTCTTATTTGCAGACGGAGGACTTTTGGCATTGGGATGTAATGTGTGGAATATGGCATTTTACGGATGCTTTTTGGGATCACTGGTGTTTTGGAAGCCCATAATGAAGAACGGAGCTTCTAAAGTAAAGATCATAGTGGCTTCGGTTTTAGGCTGCATCATCACCCTGCAGCTTGGAGCCTTTTCCGTTTCCTTAGAGACACTTCTTTCCGGGGTAAGCGAGCTTCCCTTTGGTGTATTTGTGGCAACCATGCAGCCCATCCATCTGGCAATAGGAGCAGTGGAGGGACTTATAACCGCTGCGGTGCTTATCTTTGTAAATGAAGCCAGACCCGAGCTTCTATGGGGAGTAGGGACATCCGATAAAAGTGATGGACGGCTTTCCTTTAAAGCCACCATTGCCGTACTTGCCATTGCCGCTGTAGTCTGCGGAGGCGGCATATCCCTCTATGCTTCAGCTGATCCCGACGGATTGGAGTGGTCCATGGAGCGGGTGGCAGGTACCGCTGAGTTGGAGGCAGATGGTGGTGCCTATGCCTCGGCAGAGTCTATACAGGAGACTACTTCACTTTTGCCTGATTATGCCTTTGCCGGAAGTGACTCGGCACTTGGCACATCCTTTTCCGGTATAGTGGGAGGACTTGTGGTAGTAGGGCTTACGGTAGGAGGCTGCCTTTTGTTTAAGTTTTTTAAGAAGAATGAGTAAAATGAAAAAGTCCTCAGGGATATCGGGAAGGCTTAGTGAGTTAAAAAGCATTCAGACACTCCAGCAGCGCAGGCTTTGGATAAACGAGCTTCATCCCCTTTGCAAGCTTTTGGTGTCGGCGGCTTTCATTCTCATTACCATGTCCTATCCCAAATATGATGTAGCAGGGCTCATACCCATGGCGGCATATCTCATTTTTGCCTTTTTGATAGGAGAGCTTTCCCCGGCTGATGGGATATACCGAATGAGACTGATACTTCCTTTAGTGATATTTGTGGGAGTATTTAATCCCTTCTTTGACAGGACGCCCATGATGAGAGTGGAGGCTTTTGATCTTGTCATAACAGGGGGCATGATATCCATGGTCACTCTAATGATAAAGGGTATCTATGGAGTCCTGGCAGCTTACATACTTATCGCTACTACCTCAATAGAGGATATTTGCCGGGGACTTCGCATGATACATGTTCCCGGCATCATAGTGACGGTCATCCTTTTGATAGACCGGTATTTCATCATTATGGGGCAGGAGGCGGAGAGGATCACAAATGCCTATTTCCTTCGGGCGCCGAAGCAGAAGGGGATCCATATCAGTGCCTGGGGAACTTTGGTGGGACAATGGCTTTTGCGCTCCATGGATCGTGCCACCGCGGTGTACGAGAGTATGCAGCTTCGGGGCTTTAAGGGAGACTTTTCCATATCCTCCCAAAAGTTCAAGGCTTCGGATATAGCCTATGCCATCATCTTTGTTTCGGTGTTTTTTATTTTTCGGTATACAAATTTTTTATAGGAAAGCAGTTTTTTATGAAGTCGGGACATGTAAGCGACATCAAAAATATTTTAAATATAGAGCATCTTAACTTTTCCTATGACGGGAAAAAGAATGTGCTTTCTGATGTTTCACTAGTGGCTGCTCCTAAGGAGAGCATAGGGGTGATAGGTGCAAACGGTATCGGAAAATCCACCCTTATGAAGATACTTGTGGGACTTCTTTTGGACTATGAGGGAAAGGTGGAGGTGGCAGGCCATCCGGTAAACAGGGAAAACCTAAGCCATGTAAGGGAGCATATAGGCTTTGTGTTTCAGGATTCCGACAACCAGCTTTTCATGTCCACAGTGGAGGAGGATGTGGCATTTGGTCCCAAAAATTACGGGCTTTCTCCGCAGGAGGTGGAAAACAGGGTCAATGAGGCGCTTTCTTTAGTCCATATAGGATCATTAAGGCACAGGCACAATTACAATCTCTCCGGGGGAGAAAAAAAGCTTGCCTCCATAGCCACCATTCTTGCCATGGAGCCGGATATCATAATCATGGACGAGCCCTCCATAGCCCTGGATCCTAAAAACCGGAGAAATCTCATTGGAATATTAAATGAGCTGGGCGCCCTTAAGATAATCACCTCCCATGATCTGGATTTCATCCTGGATACCTGCAAGCGTACGGTGCTTTTGGATGAGGGCAGGATAATTGCGGATGGTCCTAGCAAAGAGATACTTTATGATAAAGAGCTTTTGGAGTCTCACAATCTTGAACTTCCTCTGTCCCGGATCGTGAAGTGTTAAATACTTTTTTATTGAATTGATCCGTATTCATCCAGATAATTAAGGTGTGCTTCCTTCACCATATCTATCCTTCCTCTGGCTATGGGAATGACGGGGCTCACCTCGGATAGTCTGATGCCGGCATTGGTGATAGTCTCCGTATATCTTAGAGATATGATATAGGATCTGTGGGACTGTATGAACCGGTCACTGGGAAGCAGCTTTAACCAGTCACGAATAGATATCCGGGTTTTAATCATATTTTGACGTGTATATACAAAGGTTGAGTTGTGCACTGCTTCAATGTAGAGGATGTCATCCTGCCATATACTTGCCTCACCGCCGGTTATGGGAAAGGATATCTTTTTATTTCTGTAGAGATCCTTTTCAACATCAGAAAGCAGGGTGGCAAGGGTGCTTTTGCTAACAGGCTTGGTAAGATACCTGAAGGCTCTTACTGCAAAGGCATCCGGCATATATTCCGGGTAATTTGTCAGAAATACAATATGCCCCAAGAATCCCTTGTCCCGGATATTTTTTGCAAGGTTGATGCCATTTGTTTCATTAAGCTTTATGTCTAAAAAAATGAGGTCATAATCACTGACACGATCAAGAAGAGGTGCGCCCTCATAATAGAGAGCGACCTCTTTCTTGCAGTTTGAGAAATCTGTCTGTGAAAGTAATCTGTAAAAGTCATCAGCGAAGATCTTCTCATCATCACATATAGCGATTCTAATTGTCATAGTGGTCATTTGTTTCTCCCGGTATGTGCGATAGTTCACTTAGTTCCTCTGTTAGTTTGTCTATGTATTCAGACAGCTCTTCGTATCTTTTTTCCCGGTTCAGCACCTGCATGGAGAGTATGTGGCTTCTGATGTCATGTCGGAATGCCCGGATGTCATCATCCTTTTGAAGCAGTGCCTCATAATATCTGACCTGCTCATTTGCCAGATATTCGGCTAGCTCCTTTTCGTATATTCTTTTTGGAAGCTGCCGGCTCCACAGTATAATGCAAATAGTAAAGGCTATTATGAGAATGTTTATAACTATGATATCAAAAAATATAGTACTATACTTTGCAGCACTAAATTTTTCGGGGTACAGCTGAGACATATGGACAATGCCCACGTAAAAAAATAGTACAAGCGCAGGGAAGATGATAAATATTATTATCTTCTTTCCCTTCATATATATGGGCAGAAGATTATTTTTATCAAGGTAAAAATAAATCGCAAGATACAGAAAAAGTGAAATTCCGTTCCTGACAAAAATTCCTGTGTTTGTGGCAAAGAATATGTCCGCACCCGGGAATATATACATGATAAGTGATGTAATATAACCATCTGTAGTGGTTATAACTATCCAGTAGAGGATGATGTATATAAAATCCCTGTGATGTATCAGGGCTATCATCATAGCTATGCCGGCTGCCTCACCGGCTCCCAGGGGAATAATGCTAAGATCCATGTACGAAGCGAGTATGCCATACACTAATGCAGTCACAACTCCACAAATGCCATAGAGTCGGGTCTTAAGCTTTTGCCCAAAGATCTTGTGAGATACAATATACATTTTTATAAATTCCACAGCTACATACAGTGGATAAGCGATTTGCATAGGCATAGCTACACTTCCTTACTATATCTTATGGCAAAGGATAATCTGAAAATATCCTTGTCGTCCTTTTTGATTGTTTCAAATTTTACAACACCCGCATTTTTTCTTATGCTGCGTCTGAGATTATTGGTTCCGTAGCCATGTCCCGGATCCGATTTTTTTGAGACAAGGGTAGGATTTCCCAGACTGTCGGACTCAGTGGTATCAGGGGCATATGGATTCTCAACTGATACAAACAGAGTATGCGAAAGCTCTGAGGTTTTCATATAAACATATACGTATGGAGTAGGGGTGTGCGAGGCTCCCTCAAAAGCGTTGGAAAGCGCATTTGAAAAAATAGTGCTGATATCTGTATTGGAAATGGACAAATTGGGGGGACAATGCCCCTCCCAGGTTACAGACACATCCGGATATTTTGAGGATATATCCGAAAGAATAGCATCGATAAGTGAGTTACCGGTGACATTTTGGGTTGAAAGTGTAGTGATACTGTCATTGATCATAGTAAGCTTTTTGGATACAGCTTCATAATCCTTTGATACCATGGACTGTCTGAGGTCTTTCATACTACCGAATATCTCGTTACGAAAGGCTTTGGTGTCAGCATCTTTTTTTAACAGTGCTTCATAATAAGTTTTCTGCCTGGTCTGGGTGTATTCCAGCATATTTTTTTCGTATTCAAGTTGCAGCATGGTTTCGTTTTCGTAAAACAAAACAAACCCTAAAAATATTATTATTGGGAGAAGAATAAGGATAACAAGGGAAAAAAGTTTAAAGAAAAAACTATCACCTGCATGTGACATTATTAGTAAAAGTGAAGCCGAGTTTATGATAACGCAGATTACGGCAATGATGACAATTAATACAAGACGAGTATTTTTCATAATCTGTTTTGCAATTCCTCCTAACATGATCAACAAAGTTATTTTAAATAATTTAAAAGCCTGTTGCAAGGGAAAGGTGGTACTGTAGGAATGCATGGGCTGAAAAGAGGGGTAGAGGGGCTGAAATGTCAAGCCTGCTTTTTGTATATTTTGTATAATAATCCTTGGACGCTGCGTATGGCAGTGATCTGGGGATTGTTTTTTGATGGAGGATTTTTTATGAACAGGATTTCAAAAAGAATTTCCGCGGCCCTTTTGGCTGTATCAATGGCATTTACCACACCTGCTGACATGAGCAATGTCCATGCTATGAATAATGAGATTTATAAAGATGGTTATGGGCAGGCGAATGCAAGTAATGTTCCTGAAGAGTATTTTACAGCATCAAAGCAGCTTTATGATATAGTCACAAAAAACTTAACTCCAGATGATCCAAAGTTTTTTGAAATTGATTCTATTGCTAAAAATATTTTAAACCTATAGCAGAAAAGATGACAATGTACACCACACGGGAAGACCCGGCCATAAACTGTACAGCCACCGGAAAGTCAGGAGAAACCATATTGTAATAGGTATTCATTTCACAATACATGGGTCAATACGGAGACTGATATGTTGATCAATAAGGATTGTTTGGAGGATGAAATGTCGGCAGATTATCTAAAAGTATATAGTGACATCGAGCTTTCAGGAGAGACCATACCATTTTTGGGAAAGGGAAATGTATGGATCAGAGATATGCATAATGCAGCGACCATAAGGCTCACAAGACATATCATATATAAAGCCATCAAAAATACATATCAGTCTCAGCTTAGGATCCTTGCCTATGACAAGGAATTATCCGGTGTATTCGCACCATTTTCGGCAATGACCACCGGAGAGAATCGTGTTATCAGGCTGATAAAGGATGATGCAGATCTGAATGTGGTCTTAGAGGAATTACGATATCAGATCATATCAGTACAAAACATCATGAAGGGCGAGGCTGACAGTCTGTATGATTATCGTCAGATGATAAATGATCCTGTTGAGGGCTACACCCTTGTGGTTTTATATACGAATCTTGGGCTTTTGAAACGAGAGACCATCCAGGAGCTTATCCTCCTTGCGGACAAGGGACCGTCCTGCGGTATATCCTTTCTTATAGTATCCATGACGGATATAAAATTCGTGGGAACAAAGAACAAAACCTATGATGTAAGCTTCTTCGACAATATGACTCTGATAAGAGGTGATGAAAAGGAAGTTTCAATTTTAGATTACAAGCCCACGGGAGAGGTTATTTCCGAGCCGAGGCTTAAGATATCCTATGAAGCTACAGAGGCTTCGGAAATATCCAAATATGGGAAGATTTTGACTTCACCTGAAATCGAAAAAAATATAGAGCTTCCTACGGTGTCCTTTGAAATGATCCATGAAAAGGAGATCCTTGGTTCAGACAATATGTGGCAGGGCAACAGTACCGATGGACTTACTTTTGCCATAGGTACATATGGTCAGGAAGTTATGGAGATCACTATTGGTGATGAGATTAACCAGCGTCATAATGCCATTATAACCGGTGCTGTGGGACAGGGAAAATCCAATCTGATCGCGGTTATCATACACAGTCTGTGTACCAGATATTCACCGAAGGAACTATGGCTATACCTTTTGGATTTTAAAGAGGGAGTGACCTTCAAGGCTTTTTCCAATATTGGACAGGAGACCTATCTTCCCCATGCAAAGGCCTTAGGGCTTGAGAGTGATGTGAATTTTGGTATAGCAGTTTTGGAGTCACTTAATGCAGAATACAAGCGTCGCATGAAGCTGCTTAAGGATCATAATGAAAAAAGCATCCGTGATCTGCGGCATCATAATCCTGAGATTGTTATACCCAGGATCGTCGTTGTAATAGATGAGTTTCAGATGATGCTGCCGGATGATGATGCGCGAAGCAATGATGTGGCAGAGCTTTTGGAAAGCTCCGTAAGGCTCTATCGTGCGGCAGGGATACATTTTATCCTTGCATCCCAGACGATAAGTGGGAATATGGCGCTGGCTCAAAAACGAGACAGTATATTTGGACAGGTGCCCATCAGACTTGCTTTGAAAAACTCCGTTACTGAATCCCAGCAGACACTTGGAATGATGAATACTGCGGCAGCTAATCTCAGACCCCGTGAGGTAATAGTCAATCTGGAGTATGGGGATATTACGCAAAACCAGAGGACCAGAGTGGCTTTTGCTGATGAAAGCAAGCTTATTTCCATAAGACAAAGATGGTGGGAGATGGCAAGATCCTACTCAAAGCCTCCCTATGTATTTGAAAGCGAAAGGCGGGTAACCATAGAAAATGCCGCAGACTCTCTGATAGAACACTTAAATGACCCGGATCCTATGGTAATACTCGGTGATATGATCTCCATAGATGGGGAGAAAATGGAAATAGCTGTGGCTGATGAACCGGGACATAATATAGCCATCATAGGCTCCCCTGACAAGGAGTGCGACAATGCCAATGGTATGCTGCAAAGTATAGCAATCTCCCTGGCGGCAAATAAAAATTCGCAGGCTGCTAGATACGTCTTTTTTGATTTCTCTCGGGAATACGACAGATATGATATGCATTTTCCGGAGTTTTCCAAAGCTATGTCAGCTCTTGGGGTAAGGTGTGAATATTTAAGTGGGGATGCCTTTACCGAAGAGATAAAGAAGCTTAATGAATCGAGCACCCCGGAATCCGCGACCTATGTATTTGGCTCATCCATGGATCGTTGGGAGATGGGAGTGGATGACATCACACAGGAGAGTGTATTAAAAGCCCTGGTGGATAATGGATCGGCAAAGGGAATACACTTTTTCGGATGGTGGATAAAAAGCAAAAACTTTAAAAATCATGTTACGGATTATTCCGGTGATGTGTCCGGCTTTAATACCAAGATCTTTTTAAGGATAGATGAGCGGGATGTGCAGGAATTTACGAGTCCGTATGTCAGATGGAGCGCAAAAGAGAACAGGTCACTTTTGGGGAATGAAATAGAGTTTTCCGATCCTAAGACATTTATTCCTTATGCTCCCATAGGGGATGGGGAGTCGTTGATCAAAAAGATAAGGGGGTAATACCATGTCCATGGTAAGAGAACTGATAAATGCAATAGCATTATCAGAAAAGGAACTGGAGAATCAGATAGCAGAACAGAGTAGATTTTTACAGGAGCTAAGGGTTGCACATGCAGAGATCAGTGCCACAGTTGGCAGTAGTGTGCTGGCATATGACGTTAAGATGTTAGCGCAGCTTGGGGCTACCAGGGATCAGGTGGAGAAAACCATAGGTCAGCTCCAGAAGTCTGTTTCAGACCTTAAAAGAGTAAGAAACATATAGGAGGAAAACCAAACCATGTCCATAGAAGAAGTCATAGCTAGAGTGGCAGCCATACAGTTGGAGGCAGAGAGATTATCGAGGTCCTCCATAGGTGCAAAGGAAAGACTGGATAAGAATACAAATCAGATAGCAGGCCTTGTCAGAGGAAGTCATACAGGAGGCGTGGCAGTAGCCAGCTTAAGACAGGCTTCAGATGCATTAAAAAATGCTTCTGCATCCATGAAGCTCCTGGGAGTTACCTGTCTCGAATATCAGGGAGTAATGAGAAAGTAGGTGTAATATGGCGTATGAAGCGTTAGCTCCGAATCCGGCAATAATGGCACAAAAGAATGCCCTTATACGCGGCATCACCGGCTCAACCAGACCTGCGGGAGTTGCCATTAGACATAGCAGTGATGTCACAAGAAGTCTGGTCCCTGTTATTGAGGGTGCAGACAAAGGACTTATCTCCCGTGCTCAAGCCATAAGTGGGAATCTGGAAAGTGCTCTTAGTCTTTTGAACCGTGCAATATGTACTGCCAATGCCATACCGGTTACAACAGGTGCCAATTATATTCATTAGAAAGGTTAGAAATGCAGCAGATAAGTGTACAGGCTGTTACCAACAGTCTTTTATCATCAGAACGTAATGTGGATAATCTTGCAAAGGAAATAGACGTTCTGTGTAACACGGTATCGGGACTGGTTCAGCAGGCTGGTGTTATACAGGGTGGAGAGGCTACGGTCTCTGTATTGAACAATGCTCTGTCAAATCTTAGAAACGCGGCAGAGAATACAAGACATTTAAAAAATGGAATGCAGGGGTATGTAGAAAAGCTGAAAAGCTGAGATGGAGGATTAAAATGACAGATTATTATGAGGAACTGTCCATTGACAGAAATCTGGACTTAGACGGAATAAAAACCAGATTGACAGAGCTTTCAGATGAGTGGGTGGCAATGCGGCGCACTGATCCGGAACAGGCTATAGGGATGATTTCTTTGATAGAGGAAGCGAAATCGGTCTTTGGTTCCGAAACTTCAAGAAAGGAATACGATCTATCATTACAAGGCGGAGAAGATCCTGATGTAGCAAAGAAAAGAGAGTACAACAGGCTTTTAGATCAAGCAGAGAGTAATCTTTTTAAAATAAATGGAACCGACTATAAGCTGGCAATGGCTTTTATAGATAAGGCAAGGCTTATATATACTGATGATGACATAAGATTTATGGCTCTTGAGGCAGAAGCCAAAAAACAGGGCGGTGATTATGATGAGGCTTTAAGTATCGTAAATCACGCGATTCCGGTTGAGGATCACCATCTTTTGCACTGGATAAAGGGAGATATATATTGGTATCAGCTTAAGACCATAGGTGAGATTTTAGACGAGTTTGACAAAGCCATAAACATGGCAAAGCTTGCGGACGATAAAGAGGCCTTTGGCAATTACAATGGTTACCGGGCTTTTTTTATGTATAGAAATAACGATGGCGAGCTTGACGAGATCAACAGGTATATTGATACGGCGATCAGTGAGGGTGAGACCTGGGGTTATGCTGCATCTGTGAAGAAAGAGATGGAGGATGAAAAAAAAGCCGCTGAAGAAAAGGCAAAAAGAGAGGAGATCGATCGTGAGAATGCGCGCATAGCTGAACAAAAGAGAAAAGAAAAGGAAGATAAACTGAAAAAAGAACAAGAAGAGAGGGATGCGTATATTGCCAGGAAGGAGGAAGAGGCAGAGAGAAAAAAACGTGCCATCATAGAAGAGAGTGCCAGGCGGCGAAAGGAAGCAGAGGAACTTGAAGAAGCTAAAAGGATAAAAAGGATAAAAACCGGGAGAAAGGCTTTGGCGTTTTCTGTTATTGGAATTATACTGACTTTTAGTTTTGTTTTCTTTATTGGACAAAAAAATCTATTGAGCCTACTATCCTTAATCCTGCCGGTGCCAGGTGTGCTCATTCTTAACTATGGTGATGAATTAGGATCAGGGACATTTGGTTGTATCTTGGATAAGAACATGAGGGATAAATGGTTCAATGGAAAAAATGGAACGTACATCAGGATAATACGTGGTATAGCTCTATTTATAGATGCAGCTTTGTTGTATATTGATATTTGGTCTATTCAAAATATATTTAAAGATAATGTGTATAACAAGACAGACGACATTGTTGCTATAGTGTGCACCACTATAGCATTGGTATTATCGTTGATACTTAGAATAAAAGCTTTTAAAGAATATAAGAATGTTTTTGAATAAAGGGGTTTAGCGTATGAAGAATTATTATGACTTATTGGGATTGACACAAAACAATTCCACTGATGAAATTAAAAAGGATCTGGAGCTTTTGGAAAATGACTGGAACGAAAGAAGAAAAAGTGATCCTGAGCAGGGGGTCAAAATGCTTTCCTATATTGATGAGGCTAAAGGGATTTTTTCTTCTGAGAAATCGAGAAAAGAGTACGATGACAAGCTAGGCGGTTCGCCGGATCCATCCATCAAAAGGAAAGCAGAGTATCTTGAAAAAATGGATATGGCAGAGAGTATTCTTAATGAATCGAATCCTGACGTGTCCCTGGCTGAAGGATATTTGGATCGGGCAGAACAGCTTTTGGATGGAGAGGATGCCAGACTATATTATTTAAAGTCAGTGGCTTGTTATAAGAATAAGCAATATGACGAAGCCTTAAGGCTTATAAATAAGGCGATCCCCTTGGAGGATGATTACAGGTATTATGCTCAAAAGGGATTGATCGAATATTTTGATCCCAATAACACCGAAACGTCCATGGATGTGGTGCTATCCGCCATGGAAAAAGCAAGAAATGGTGCCAAGGCAGATTCGAATATGCAGGAATATGGCATTTATACGGGATTTATAGCAGGGGTTTTATATTTTGAGTACAATGACAGGGAAAAGGAAGCTGTAGAATACGCTAATGAAGCAATAGAAAATGGTGATGCCTGGGGAAATGGGAAAAAAGTATTAGATGCAATAGAAGTAAAGAAAAAAGAGAAGCAGGAGGAGGTAGAAAGGAGAAATCAAGCAAAGATAAAGGAAGAAGAAGAAGCCGAGAGAAAAAGAAAACAGGACGAAGAACAAAAACAACAGTGGATGAAGCAGCAGGATGAGGAAATAAACAGGAGAATTGAAGCCGAAAAGCAGGCTGTATTAGATAACGAGAAAAGGAAGGACAAGGAGAGAAAAGAGGAGCTTGAAAGAGCGGAAAGGCAGAGTCAGTATGAACAGCGCCAAAAGTGGTTGAAAAGAGTGGGGGATTATTACAATTTGTCTCGATTTTGGTTAATCTGTTTGCTTGTTCCTGTAGTTAATATCTTTTCCATTGGGGCATTTAATTATGCTTATATTGTAATGAATGAAATGTATAAAACCAATCAACTTGGGTTATTACGTGAATTTGTTAGAGAAGATCATCTTTTAAAATTCAAAAAAAAGAGAAGGTGGAATGTTATATTTAACATATATGCATTTTTAATTACGTTTTTTTGGATTAGCGTGTCCCTTGAAGGTAATCCCTCATCGGTTATTACAGCCATATTGCCGTTGTTGCCATTTGTGATTGGGATTGTTTTAGGCATAAGAGATGCAAAGACCAAATTGTGATATGTATGAAAAAATCCCATCGGACATAGATGTTTGGGGTAGGCAGCATTATATGTAGTCATAAGTATAGGATGACGCTGAGAAACAAAGGAGGTTAAAATGGCAACAGGGAAACATGGGAAAGAAAAATCTTTTGCAAAAAAAGCAGGTGCGCTTTTGCTTTCCATAGTAATGGGAGCGGAGGCAATGTTTGGGTTTTACATCAGTGCAGAGGCAAAACCTGATGAAAGAGGCTCAACCGCCACAAAAACCTATGATCAATATGATCTGGATGGTGATGGAAAAAATGAAACTATCAAGCTTGTCCGGGAAAAAGAAGAAGATGGCGGTGTAATTCCCTTTGTATATGTAAATGGGAAAAAATACGATATGGATGACAGCATGGGAGCCAATGCATGGGTTAATTCAGTGGAATTGCTGAAGGTTTCCGGGAATACTATAATTTTCCAGGTAGAGAAGATGGACTGGACCATGGGATACGTGGTAGTCAATATGAAGTACAAATACAAAAATGGAAATCTTGGCAGAAGCAGTGGAGCATACAAGGTTTCTTATGTCGAGAAGGCGAACACCGGATCTGGCAGCTACTGGAAAAAGGATCACTATCTTACTGTTGGTGATAAGTTTGGCTCATATACCGGAGCTACATTGTATTCAGATAAAAAATGTAAAAATGAAAAAGGAGTTATTAAGAACGGAAAAGAATGTAAGATAATCAAGATCTATCTGTATAAGGAAAAAGGATCGAGTTCTCTTGAAGAGTCAATATATGTAAAGACAAAGGATGGAAAGAAGGGTTGGCTTAGAACTGGTTATGAAGACGGTGCTGCCGAATTTTCAGATACATATACAGCAGGTTAGATCCTAATATGATTAAAAAGCCAATAAGACAATGAAGCCCCAAACAATAACATCCCCACCGGACAGCAAAAACTCCGGTGGGGATGTTTAAGTGATTTTAGCCAAAAGAGATTTTGGGCTGAAAAGCTGGGCGGTGGGGCTGAGATGTTGAGTCTGATTCTTGTATATTTAGTATAATAATCTCTGGACGCTGTGAGTTGCAGCGGTCCGAGGATTACATTTTGTGAGGAGGAAAAATTATGAAGATCGGAAAGAGGATACTTTCTACTGCACTTGCCCTTGTTTTGGCTGCTAGTGCGCTGACAATGGTGCCGGAAAGGGAGGCGAAGGCTGCCGGGACAATCACAGCCGGTAATGAGAATACTTTTACTATCAAATCTGGAGAATCACAGGATTATACTTATACAATGCCTGAAGATGGATATTTTTATTTTGAATTGAAAGCTGAAGGTGCAAGGGTAAATTATAAATTTGTGAATAACTATAAAACTTATTTAGATTCATCATGTAGTAATGGTAGTTCATTTGTAAGTAGTCCGTATGCATTTCCAAAAAATTCAGAGGTTCAATTTCATTTTGAATGTAATGATGCTGGATATGATTTTATTGAAGGAAAGGATATAATTAAAAATTGTACATATAAGCTGACTATAAACTATGTAAAGTCATCAAATTTTGAACAAGAGAGCAATGATTTAAAATCTGATGCCGGAAAGATAAAAAAGGGTAAGGAGTATACATCAGTTATGATGGCTGATGATACAGACTGGTATGTTTTTAAAGCGCCAAAAAAGGGAACATATAAGTTTATGATGGTAGACACAGATACCGTGACAGATTACAGTCAGAAAATGAACATTGAAATATATGGCGGAAGCAACAAGATTCTTGGCGTATCTAGTATAACCAAGGGAACCGGTTGGACAAAGGTTTTTCAAAAGAAAATGAAGAAGGGGCAGAAAATATACCTCAAATGTACATATGATGAAGGTGGATTTGAGTATAAGATCAAAGTGAAATAATATTGAGAAGATAGTTTAATAGTTGTTATCCCCATTGGCAAAGAAAGCTGGTGGGGATTTTTTGGAACTGAATAATATTATATATAGGCTGGGATGCGAATCACACATTGGCGGAACAATAATATAGAAAAATTGGAGGAGACAAAATGAAGAAAACAATATCTTTTTTTTCAATAGTGTTTATGGCTGGAATACTTATGCTTACAGCTTGTGGGAAGGCGCAGCTTGTTGGAAAATGTCAAGACTGTGGTGAGGAAAAGAAGCTATACGCTGTACATTTTATGACCTATAAGGAAGGTGAACTGTACAATGAGGTTACAGATGATGACCTGTGTATGGACTGCATAGAAGTGGGTATGGAGAAGTTGGAAATGAAGAAGAAGGGCAAGATATACAAGTCAGAGGTAAAGGATGGAATTTACAGTGAGGCAGAATACGAACCCATGCGTGAAGAATGATGCATAATTATCCTTGTCGGGTTAGCTCTGTACTGCGATATCTTAACAGAGATAATATACTGGAGCAATAGTATGCAGGGATAGGTCTGTTTGAATCCATGGCATACCAGGAAAATGCAAAGAGAGGAAAAGATGAATTATGAAAAAAGTTGGCATTACTGTTCTTATAGTTGTTATCGTACTTGTGATAGGGTTTGGTGGAATAAGCTTTTTTTCAGGATATAGAACAGGTATTACCCAGTCTGAATGGATGGCAATGCGTAATGAGACATTCAGTATAGATGAAGAAGGTGACTATGCTGATGAAAAAGCAGATCTGGATTTCATTCTAGAGACACTTTTTGATGCCATGGGAGAAAACTATTTATACGATATCGCAGGATCAAAGGAGCCTGAAGCAGATGATATGGTAAATGGTTTGATAGCCAAAGGGATAATTGAGAAGAAACCCGGCAGATATATTTCAACTGACCAGGCAAAAGATATCCTGGATGAAGCATACAAATACACGGAAGATATCGATAACTTTCCCGAGTTTTGCCAAGGATCTCTAACAGATAAAGTAGTAGATACATCAGGATGGAGTTATTCAGACTTTACTGAGAATATGGATTCTGTAAATGTGACAGGTGCAACCTCAGAACCAAAGGAGGGAGAGATCATTATTGTCCCGGATGCACAGGGATACCCATGTGCCAAAAAGATAACTGAGGTTGAAAAATCAAAATCCGGATATCAGCTTGGATTGGATGCGCCTGATAGTGTAGATGATGTTATCAGCGACATGGATTTTTCCGGCACCGCAGATTTTCACGCTCTTACCGGTAAGAGCAAGGGATCATCGAGACTGGTTAAACCTGTATATAGAGACCGTTTTTTTGATAATGTTTCTGTAGTAAATGCCTCAAATAAGGATTTTATTTATGACGTTGCACAGGAGTTTTGGATACCCGGCTTTAGTCCTTTGATTCCGGAAACAGAGCCGGTGGATCTTAAAATAACTTTTAGTCTTTCCGTGGATCAAAAAGGAAAATGGACAGGAAAAGCAGATGCCTATGTGGATGAAGAACCTGTAAACGGTGTAGAGTATAAAAAAGGAGGCGGAGTTCAGTTCATTGAGAATATGTTTGGATCAGATGGTGGTGGCAAGGATGAAAACGAAATCGAAAAAAGTGGAAAAGTGTCTAGCAAGCTTAGTGGCACCCTGAAACTTAAGGATCTTGTACTGGGAGCATCCAACCAAAGGAAGAAGGATGGTGATGAGGGTATTATAGTAAACTGTACAGCCACACCAACTATTGAGATCAGTAATAAAGGCAGTGTTTCCGGTGAGATAAAGTTCAGATCTTTGGATGTAATGATCCCTGCAACAGCAGGTGCTGTTCAGTTTTCTATTACGCCCAAGGTATATATAGATGCAAGTGGGACGGCCACCTGTAAGATGGAAATAGAAGAAACCCATATTAAGGCCCTTGTAAAAGAAAACAAAGATGCACCTTGGAATAAAATAGATAGCGGTGAGTTTACTCTTGAAGATGTACAGCCCTTGGTAAAGTGTTTATATGATAAGGAGGAACGTGCAAAATATGAAAAGTATGTTACTTTGCTGAAGGGAACCAGAATTGGAACAGTCAAAGGAGAACCTGAATTTTCGAAAAAGGTTGAAATAAATGGTGGCGAAAAGGCTCTGATAGGTCTTAAGGTATTAGGAGTAAATGGAGTGGATCTCTATTATTCTGTGGGTTTTACGGCCGAGCCTAAAAAGTTGGAAAAGGTCAAAGGCTGGGATGACTATAAAGAGTGTGTGGATCTAACCTTCAGATGTCCCGTGGCTAGTGTAGGTGTAGAGGTTATAGATGGTCTGTTTACAAAGGATATTCTTTTGTATGATGGAAAAGAAAAATCGCTAGTATATAAAGTATGGCATTTGGAATATGATGAAAACAATAAAATGCATGTCGCAAAGAAGGGCTGTACACATCGTGAAAAAACAGATGAAGAAATAGCAGAAGAGGCGCGCAAGAAAGATCCTTCATATCAGGCCAGGCAAGCGTATATAAAATGGATCAAGAAAAAGTGTCCGGATAGTTATGACAGATTTTGGCTAGGGAACATTGATGGAGATGATGTGCCGGAGCTTATTGCTATGCATGGTGGGACAGGTGATGCAGGCAATGGTGAGTACCATGAGTATTACTATATTATCTGTTCATACTACGATGGCAAAGTACACCAAAGTGAGGAGTTGTATGAATGGGACGAGATAAGAATAGATAATTATCTTAAGATAATAAAGGAGGATGGAATAATAAGTGATGACTGGTATGGAACGGGCAACAGTTATGGGCTTTACATATATAGTCTACAACAGGGAGAAGTCCAAGAATCCCAGTCTCTAAGTTGTGATCCTCTTTTTGATGATTTTGAGATCAATGGTAAAAAGTGTTCAGGCCAGGAGTTTGACAGTTTGTATAATGACCTCTATGCCAGCTATGTGGAAAATGATAAGGCAGTATATATGAAGGATCTTGAATACGTGGATAAAAGCAAGGTTATAAAACAGCTTGAAAAATAGTGAATTCAGAAGAGCCGTCTATCCCCATTGGCAAAGAAAGCCGGTGGGGATTATTTTCTATCTAATATAGTCTAATATAGTCTATGGCTATTCATATAACAAAAGATACTTGCAAAAGTCATACGACTTTTTGTATAATTGTAGCAAAAGTTATATGACTTTTGGAGGAGATTATGTATAGAGAGATCATTAAGGATTTAAAAAAATGGAAGGATAAGTCAAGAAGAAAACCTCTGTTATTGACTGGTGTACGTCAGTGTGGAAAGACATATATAGTTGATGATTTTGCAAGGGAGTATTTTGATAGCTATGTATATGTAAACTTTGAAAGCGAAGACAGTATATCGGCTATTTTTGATTATAATTTTGACGTACATAGAATAATTAGTGAATTGGAGATCCGATTCAAAACAAAAATAATACCGGGGAAAACTCTTTTGTTTTTGGATGAAATACAAGAGTGTCCAAGGGCAATTACAGCATTAAAGTATTTTTGCGAAAACCTAAAAGAGCTACACGTGGTCTGTGCAGGCTCACTTCTTGGGGTGGCTCTTAAAGAACAAAACATTTCTTTCCCTGTAGGAAAAGTAAACAGGCTTAAACTCTATCCTATGAATTTCAAGGAATTTGTAATTGCAAATGGTAGAGAAGATTTGATAGATGTTTTTCAATACTGGCCTATTGACAGAGCTATTCCGGAATTATATTCCGTACCAATGAAAAAGCTTCTAAAAGAATACTATATAGTTGGGGGAATGCCCGAAGCGGTTAAGGCATGGATCGAAGCAAAGGACATAAGCGAAGTGGAAGAGGTACAGAATGAGATAATAAACGATTATGCCGACGACTTTTCGAAACATGCCCCGGCAGAAGAGGTTTTAAAGATCAGATGGATTTGGGATTCGGTCCCGGTGCAGCTGGCTAAAGATAATAATAAATTTGTTTTTTCTCATGTCAAAGAGGGAAAACGATCGGCAGATTTAGAAGCTGCACTGCATTGGCTTGAGGATGCGGGACTTATAATAAAAACAGAACTTGTAGAAAAACCGGAGATTCCACTTAATGGTTTTGCAAATAAGACATTTTTCAAGGTGTATATGTCTGATATAGGATTGCTTAGAGCAAAATCAGGTGTTTCGGCTCATACAATACAAAATGAATCTGATCTGTATATCAGGTATAAAGGTGCTTTTGCGGAGAATTATGTTTTAAATGAGCTGATCGCGAATGGTAAGTCTCCTTATTTCTGGCGTTCAGGTAATTCAGCTGAGGTGGATTTTTTATATGAGTCAAAGGGAGAACTTGTACCTGTGGAAGTAAAGTCGGCGGATAACACACAAGCAAAAAGCTATAAGCAGTTTTGTCAGAGGTATTATCCAAAGGTCGGGGTTAAGCTGTCAGAAAAGAATATTGCTCAAAACTTGTGTATAAAAACAATGACTTATAATATTCCGCTATACCTGGCATGGAATATAGATCAATACTGTGAAAAGTAGAGGGATCGATCAAAACCGGTTCTTTATTCGAAAAAACTGATAAATGAGAATACTCAAAAATTGATAGTCTGGTGTAAGGATGGGCTGATAACCTGATCTTCTTCCCATTGCGCTAAAAATTATTTTGTGGTAGGATATACAGGGTTTTTTGACCCTCTAATTATATAATTACGGTTTGGAGGAAAATATAATGGCAACACCATATAATCACAAAAGTATAGAAAAGAAGTGGAAAAAGATCTGGGAGGAGAAGCCCATCAATGTAAATGATGGGAAGAAAGAGAAGTATTACTGCCTGGATATGTTTCCCTATCCCAGCGGCAACGGTCTGCATGTGGGACATTGGAGAGGCTATGTGATATCGGATGTTTGGTCACGGTATCAGATAATGCAGGATAAGTATGTGATCCATCCCATGGGTTGGGATGCCTTTGGTCTCCCGGCAGAAAACTATGCCATTAAAATGGGAGTTCACCCTGCAAAATCCACCCAGGAAAATGTGGACAATATCCGCAGACAGATCAAGCAGATAGCCGCTGTCTATGACTGGGATATGGAGGTCAATACCACGGATCCAGCATTTTACAAGTGGACCCAGTGGATATTTGTCCAGATGTTTAAAAAGGGTCTTGCCTATGAAAAGGAAATGCCCATAAACTGGTGCCCCAGTTGTAAGACAGGTCTGGCAAACGAAGAGGTGGTAAACGGCAAGTGTGAACGCTGCGGCGCTGATGTTACAAAAAAGAACCTTAAGCAGTGGATGCTCAAGATTACCGAGTATGCAGACCGTCTTCTTTCGGATCTGGATAAGCTGGACTGGCCCCAGAAGGTCAAAAAGATGCAGACGGACTGGATCGGAAAATCCTACGGCGCAGAGGTGGATTTTTCCATTGATGGACGGGATGAAAAGATCACAGTATATACCACCAGACCCGACACCCTTTACGGTGCCACCTTTATGGTACTTGCTCCCGAGCATGAGCTGGCAAAGGGGCTTGCCAATGATGAGACCAGATCTGCGGTGGAGGATTATATCTACCAGACCTCATTGAAGTCATCTGTGGACAGGCTTCAGGACAAGGAAAAGACCGGTGTATTCACCGGAAGCTACGCCATCAATCCCTTAAACGGCGCCAAGATCCCTATCTGGCTTTCCGACTATGTGCTGGCGGATTACGGTACAGGAGCCATCATGTGTGTACCTGCCCATGATGACCGTGACTTTGAATTTGCGAAAAAATTTGACATACCCATCATTCAGGTAATTGCAAAGGATGGGGTGGAGATCCCCGATATGCAGGAGGCTTATACTGATGCCGTTGGAACCATGATAAACTCCGGTGACTGGAACGGCATGGAGTCTGCGGTGCTTAAAAAAGAAGCGCCCCATATGATAGAAAAGGCCGGTTTGGGAAAGGCTACAGTAAACTACAAGCTGAGGGACTGGGTATTTTCCCGCCAGAGATACTGGGGAGAGCCTATTCCCATAGTACACTGTCCCGACTGCGGCTGTGTGCCGGTTCCCGAAGAGGAGCTGCCTTTGCTTTTGCCTGATGTGGAATCCTATGAGCCCACAGGCACGGGAGAAAGCCCTCTCGCCGCTATAGATGAGTGGGTCAACTGCACCTGCCCCAAGTGCGGCAAGGCTGCAAAGCGTGAGACCAATACCATGCCCCAGTGGGCAGGATCATCCTGGTATTTCCTCCGCTATGTGGATAACAAAAATGATAATGAACTGGTAAGTAAGGAAAAGGCTCACAAATATCTGCCGGTGGATATGTATATCGGCGGTGTGGAGCATGCAGTATTGCATCTTTTGTATGCAAGGTTCTATACCAAGTTTTTGTATGATATAGGAGTGGTGGACTTCGAGGAGCCCTTTACAAAGCTTTTCAACCAGGGCATGATAACCGGTAAAAACGGAATAAAGATGTCAAAGTCAAAGGGAAATGTGGTATCCCCCGACGAGCTGGTGGAGGATTACGGTTGTGATTCCTTAAGACTTTATGAGCTTTTTGTGGGACCTCCTGAGCTGGATTCCGAATGGGACGACAGAGGAATAGACGGAGTGTACCGTTTCCTGTCAAAGCTCTGGAAGCTTTGCGAAAGCCACAAGGATGACAATATAGAGCCTACAAAGGAGCTTTTAAGGGAAAGACATCTTTTGATCCACGATATTACCACCAGACTGGAAAGCTTCAGCCTAAATACCGTAATATCCGGCTTTATGGAGCATTGCAACAACTTAAGTGCTCTTGGAAAGGACGGAGGCATAGACAAAGAGACCCTAACCACCTTTGCAGTGCTTTTGGCACCCTTTGCTCCCCATATTGCAGAGGAGCTTTATGAGATGCTGGGTCATGACACCTCGGTATTTGCCGCAGGCTGGCCCAAGTATGACAAGGCTCTGATGGAGGCTGATGAGATCGAGATAGGTGTACAGGTAAACGGAAAGATGCGTGGCACCATTTCCATTCCCAAGGACTGTGATAAGGACAGCGCCATTGCAAAGGCAAAAGAGATGCTTGGGGACAAGCTTTCCGGCAATGTGGTAAAGGAGATTTATGTACCCGGCAGGATAGTAAATATCGTTGCCAGGTAATGAAAAGAGGTTAATATGAGCAAGATTTCCATGACTACCCCCATAGTTGAGATGGATGGGGATGAGATGACCAGGATCCTCTGGAAGTATATAAAAGAGGAGCTTATCGAGCCCTTTGTGGATCTGAAGACCGAATACTATGATCTGGGACTTCAGCACAGAAACGAGACAGACGATCAGGTGACCGTAGATTCTGCAGAGGCAACCAAAAAATACGGCGTTGCCGTAAAGTGTGCCACCATCACTCCCAATGCAGCCCGGGTGGAGGAATATAAGCTTAAGGAGATGTGGAAATCCCCCAACGGCACCATAAGAGCAATATTGGACGGTACAGTCTTTCGTGCCCCTATTATCGTAAAGGGTATAGACCCCTGTGTCAAAAACTGGAAAAAGCCCATTACCATAGCCCGTCACGCTTACGGTGATGTATATAAGGCTTCCGAGATGAAGATCTCGGCTCCCGGAAAGGTGGAGCTTGTATACACCAAAGAGGATGGCAGCGAGGAGCGGGTGCTGGTACACGAATTTAAAGAGCCCGGTGTGGTTCAGGGACAGCACAATATCTGCGGTTCCATAGAAAGCTTTGCGAGAAGCTGCTTTAACTTTGCCCTGGACAGCAAGCAGGATCTCTGGTTTGCCACCAAGGATACCATAAGCAAGCAGTATGACCACAGCTTTAAGGATATATTCCAGGATATTTTTGACAGGGAATACAAGACTAAATTTGACGAGGCAGGCATAGAGTATTTCTACACCCTTATTGATGATGCAGTTGCCCGGGTGATGAAATCCGAGGGCGGTTTTATCTGGGCGTGCAAAAACTACGACGGTGATGTAATGAGCGATATGCTTTCATCCGCCTTTGGTTCACTTGCCATGATGACCTCCGTACTGGTGTCACCCCAGGGCTACTACGAATACGAAGCTGCCCACGGCACAGTACAGCGTCATTACTACAAGTACCTTAAGGGGGAGGAGACCTCCACCAATTCCGTGGCAACCATCTTTGCCTGGACAGGAGCTCTTAGAAAGCGTGGAGAGCTGGATGGCAACAAGGAGCTGATGAAATTTGCAGACGACCTGGAAACTGCCTGCATCAAGACCATTGAAGATGGCAAAATGACCGGGGACCTGGCACGCATCACAAGCATACCCGAGCCCACCGTTCTCAACAGCCTTGACTTTATCAAGGCTATTAGAACCACATACACCAATCTTTAAGTTTACACTGAGTGACACCGGGTGTGTATGGATTGTTTCCCGCAGAGTCAGCGGAACGTTCCGAATACACTGCGTAC
>CAMOZG010000009.1 GCA_946630825.1 uncultured Lachnospiraceae bacterium | reverse complement strand
TTACAAACGGTACTGACTGCTCAGGCTTTGTTATGAGTGTATACTCTGCCTTTGGAGTTTCACTGCCCCACAGTTCATCTGCAGACCGCAGTGTGGGATATGCAGTAAGCACCAGTGATATGCAGCCCGGAGATATCGTATGCTACAGCGGACATGTGGCACTTTATGCCGGCAATGGCACCATTGTACATGCCAGCAATCCCCGTACCGGCATCACCTATGGTAATGTAAACTACCGTCAGATATTAGCAGTAAGACGTGTACTGTAGATCGGAATAGATTGTATATTGCCTGCTCCTTAAGCTGGGAGCGTCATAAGACAGTAATGTTTAAAAATTTAAGAATGGGAAGGCGTGGCTTTGGCCACGCCTTTTCTTATTTGACCGGCTGTCCGGATGAACAAGAAAAAACCGTTGGTACGAACTGTCACCTCATGCTATAATGAATCCATGTCCATGAGGACTGCCGGCGTGATGGCAGAGACAGGGACGACGGACAACTTTATAGAGTGTATAAAGTAGAAAGAGAGTCATAAATCATCAAATGTTTTGCAGCGTATTGATCGATCAGGATAACAAGGATCTGTTCCTCCCCGGGATGGATCTTTCAGAGGCGGACCTTTGGGTCGGCGTGGTAGAGGAGGAGACCTCCACAGCCTGCGGGCTTTTGGGTGCGGATTATGTGCCGGAGGAAAAGGAGCGGTTTTCCCTTTCCGTCACGTATCTGCAGATGCCGAAGGAGGTACGGAAAAAAGGCGCTTTGGAGACGCTTTTTGCCTTTGTGGTGCGGGCGGCCTATGAGCTTTCATGTGTGGCCGTCTATGAGGCCGAGTCGGTGGACTTTGATGCCGGGGATGGGACGGGCGAGACCCTTTTGAAGCTGGGCTTTCGGCAGGAGGAAAAAAGCGTTCCTCTCTACAGCTTCTTCCTATGGGATATCTCGATCAAGACGACCATGACGGAATTTGGCTGCCTGCGGCTTTCGGATATTTCGAGACAGCAATGGGAGAGCTTTTGTGAGGAGTCAGACGGATATTCCTTTTCGGTGATGGAACGGGAGACCTATGACGAGCACTTAAGCCTCTTTTTGGTGGACGATGACCGGCACCTGCAGGGCGGCATCCTGTTTCGCATGCGGGGAGAGATCCTCTTTGTGGAGGTTTTGGCTCCCTACGGTGGGTATGAACAGGCACTGATCAATGATCTGATCTACTGGGGAAGTGAAGAAGCAAAGATACGGCTCGGTCGGGAACAACAGGTACAGATGTATTTGCCCGAGAGCAAGGTCTACCATCAGATCCTGATGGAGGTAACAAAGGGGGAGGCAAAGAAGATCCAAAGCCTCACCAATTTCATCTACGAGCTGCCGGTGTAAAGGAGGGGTTTATCATGTCAGACAATTTATTAAACGCAGAAGAAAAAAAGCAGATGGAGCAGATGCAGCCTCTCATGGAGGAATTTAAGGAGGACGACCTTTACCGTTTTAAGCAAAACGATGCCCAGCAGATGACATCCCTCGCCAAGGACCTGCAGGGGGATGCGGTTTCCCTTGAGGAAATAGAAAAACAAAAGCGGAAAAAAAGACAGCAAAAAGAAAACGCCGAACGGATGCGGATTTTGCAGGACATTTCGGATACCAGGGCGGCGATCCAGTTTCCGAGAAAATCCGTTTTGTACGATGATTTTAAGGACACCTTTCATTCGAGGGTAAGTGATGCCTCCCGGGCCAAAAAGCAGAGAAACAAAAAGTCCCGTCTCTTTCATAAGGCGCAAAATGAAGAGCAGCTCCGGGACGTGGAACAGACGGTCTATGCCGGGGGCATGCAGAGCATCGGTGCTTATCTTCCCGAGGATATGGTGATTTCCGACAGTGGCCTTTTGATGGATCTGTCGGCCTTTGTGACAGAAGATAATCCCATGGCAGGGGATATGATAAAGCTCTATTTCGAGGAGGATGAAAAGAAACAGAAGCATAGCCGCAACAAGGCATTGGATCGCATGTTTGCAACTCTGTCCGACTTTAAATTGGAGGGCATCGATCTGTTTAATGATGCGGAACTTACTGCGCATGCCAAAGAGTTGGAGCGTCTGTTCTGGCAGCTTTCGGCCTTTCATGAGCTGGCTTTCGCTAACGAATACATCGAGAACATGGATGAAAAAACGAAAAAGACCGTGGAGGAGAAGATTTCGGCCTTAGAGTCTGTGGCTACCTATTATCAGTTCCGCAAGGATGTGATACGGGATCCCATGTACAAGACCCATTACAACGATGAGCTTTCCATGGACTTTACCAAGGCAAGATCCCCGGAGGAAAAGGCACTGGCACAAAAGCTGTTAAAGGCTCATTTGGCAGGTTTGGATATGATGGAGAAAAACGGCGCCAATGCCAAGTCCATTACCAAAATGCGGCTGCGTATAGGAAAGATAGAGGATTCCAAAGAAGGCAGAGACTTTGTGAAAGATGAAGGACGGAGGCTGTTTACGGGATCTGAAATGATATTCGTCCGTGACCGCTACGAAAAGCAAAAGAAGGATTACGCCAAAGCCAAAAATGCGGCAGAAAAACAGTCCAAAGAAACCAACATGGTACCGGTTCTTTCGGATCAGGAATACGAAGAGAAAAAGAATACGGAAGGCTTTGAGGGCATGTCCGAAAGCCAGTATCAGTCCTGGGGCGGAGCCACCACGGAAAAGGTGGTGTCTGCCACCGAGGCGGATCGGATCGTAAAGGAAAGCAAGGGCTTTTTAACTGCCGTAAAAGTAAAGGAGCAGGAGGGAATGTACCTCTTAAAGCCCAGCCTCCCGGCCACGGCAGAGATTGAGGGAAAGCAGATCGCCCTTCGGAAATCCTATAACCTGTTTATGAAGTCCTATATGATCCTTGCCACCAATGAGGATGGCTCCTTTAAAAAGGAGGCAGGGGAAAAGGACGGCATCTGTGACCAGTTTGACTTTATTACCTCCGTGGTCAATGGGGAAAAGTTCGGTGGCTTTGGCTCCAGAGAGGAGAACGAACAAAACTATGCCAGGGTGGTGGCACAGGCAAAGGGCTATTTGCAGAACAGCTTTATGCCGGTGATCAAGAAGCTGTTAGAGGAGGATTACGTCCGACCGGATGCCACACAAAAGCAGCGGGAGATCGCCATGGAACGAGCCGGGACGGAGGCGGCAGAGGTCTGCGATGCCATTTTATTGATGGTACAAAATGCCAATGCGCCTCTCATTTCCGATCAGGAGGTATCCATGAAAAAAAAGGCGGCAGAGTGCAGCTATCTGATGGATACCAAACCGGAGAAGCTAAAGGAGATCCTCTCCGGCTTTGCCCTTCGTGAGATCAAAATCGAAGATGGGAAGGAGACGGTGACCAGTCGCCCTCCCACATCGGAGGAGATGGAGGAGGTTATCGCAGAATTAAAGCAGGATGTCCTCCACACCTACGAGGGCTTGAAGCAGGTGCGAAATATGGATCATAAGGGGGAGCAGATCCCCATTCCCAACACCTGCTCCGCCAACACGGCATTTACCAGGGTGATGAAAAAGCTGTCCGGACAGGAAGCCCGACCGCAGTTGGCACACAATTTTCAAACGTATGCCATGACCAACCCGGAAAAGGTACGGTTGTACATAAAAAAGAACCTCTATCTGCTGGCGGATGCTGTGGGCATGAGCAAGAAGGGGATCGAGGATGCAAAAAAAGAACTGGATCAGATCTCCTTTCAAAAGGATGAGACGTTTACGCCGGATCATCTGACACCGGCGGCCCAGAAGCTTTTAAATATCACACAGAAGCTGAACAGCTTCGAATATCATGTGGCGGCCAATATCTGTACGGATCCACAGGAAGGGCTGATCACCGTGGAGGGTATGGCAGCCACCAGCTATGAGTACATGGTATCCCCCTTTACCATGAATCCCTATATCGGACATTATTACGGGAAAACGGAGGGACCCGCCCAGGGTACATCCACGAGCAAGGAAGGCTTTACCCAATTTAATAACACCTATTCTCCCTATGCGTCGAATGTAAAAAGTGCGTTAAAGACCCGGCTGAAGCTGTTTCTGATGAAATCGAATGGGGAAGGGCTGGCGTAAGGAGAAAGGGGCAGAATATTGCGCTGATGCATGAGGTGTGGTACGATTTTGGATATTCGGAAAAGGAAAGGAGAAAGGGAGGTATATAAATGAAAGAAGAAATGGAAGGGTTACGGGAAGAGCTTAAGGTGGAAGAAATCCATGTAGAGCAGCAGGAACAGCAGCAACAGGAGCAGCAGTCCACCCGGGTTAAGGATATGACGGCCTATTTTGAAGAAGAGGCAAAGCGTCAGGAAACCCGGGATATGGGATATGCCCTGCGGGAGAAGCTGAAGGAAAACATGGTCATGAAGGAGGATGAGTACAGCGAGACGATGATTCCCATGGATCAGGTGCTAAAGAGCGAATACAGGGAAGAGTACAAGGAAAAAAGTCTCGTAAAATCCAGAGAGAGCAAGATCAAAAACAAAAAGTCAAGACTCTATGCCAAGGATCAGGTGGCCAGGGGATTCGACGCCATGGCGGCACAGGATTTTAGGGACAGGGATACGCGCGCAAAGCTGCGTCGATCGGTTCCCAAGGAACAGCGGATGGAATTAAAAACTACGGAGCTAAATGCGCTGTCTATGCTTTCGTCCCTAAAGAATGGGGAAGATCAGACGGCGGATTTTGAGGCGTTGGTGGAAAAGTACACCGGAACCACCAAGGATGGCACGCAAAAAACCCCCGCCCAGAAAAAGGAGGACCGGTTTGCCATTATCTCCGACCTGGCCAATGAGCTGATGTCCCGCCAGTTTCAGGAAAACTTTAATATCTTTGATGACGCACAGCTTTCCGCCAATCGGGAGGAACTGGAAAGAAACAGCAGGCAGCTTTCCGTCTTTACGGAGCTGTTAAAGCAAAATCCCGACTTTATGGAGACGTTAAAGACAAAGGAAAGGGACAGCGACGAGTTGGCCGGAGGACAGGTGGCGGCAAGGCTGGAAAAGCAGATCGAGCGTCTGCGCGCGGTGGATGATGTATATCGGATCCGAAAGCTCATTGTAACCAATCCCTACTACCGGACCCACTACAACGACGAGCTTTCCATGAACGCCGAGCAAAACGATCATCCCCAGAAGAAGTATCTGTCAAAGCTTTTGCGCACCCAGTTTTATCTGGGGAAGAATCTGCAAAAGGCCATGGGCGCAGATGAGAATATCGTCTATGCAGATACCTTCCTGACTGCCAATACCTCTTATATGAAAAACTTTGAGAACCAGGTGAAGCAGATCTCCAAGTCATCCGAGGATTATGACCGGAAAAACGTGGATCAAATGCTGATCGCCATGGAGCACGAAAAGGACTGCATGCCCCCGGAGGATTTGCTGTTTGATCTGGATACGGTCTCTGCCATAAAGCCGAAAAACATGGCGAGAGTCGTGGGATCTTGTCCGGGTAAGGATAAGAGCAAGTATGCTTTGGAGGTTTTGGAACCAAAGGAGCCTACACCGGAAGAGAAAGCCTTTGAAGAAAAACTGTCGGAGATCACAAAGAAAGTCGGGACGCATACTATTTCCGTGCGTTCGGAAAAACTGCATAATTTCGTAGGTGGGGACGTACTGAACCGGCAGACAACGAATATCAAAGGAACGTTTTGCGATACCATGACCTATGAGGAGCGGCTGGAGATGGTGGAAAATCTGATGTACAGCCATACCATGAAGGATCCCTCCGAAAAGGAGAAGGCCATGGCGGACGATCTGTTCTTGAATGCCTATGGAAAATATATGGGGCTGATGCATCAAAAGATGAAGATGACTTGTCATATCCTGGGGGATAAAATGGAGCATCTGCGTCCGGAGGACTGGCTTCGCGTGATGTCCAACCCGAAGATGAGCGATCTTATGATCACCAACATCGGCGTTTCATCCAATATGGATTGTGAACTTCCCTATGAATTTATGAAAAAATACTCGGATCTGCCGGTGGAGCACTTAAAGGACTTTGATCTGTTATCCAAAGGCACCTCATCCATTGCGTTTCCGGCAGATGTATTTCGCTCGAAGGTAATCTATACCTTAGCCAGCCGGCCTGCTGCTTCACCACTTGAGAATAAACTGGCGCAAGAAAGAGATGAGGCAAAAGAAGCCTATGATGCGCTGGTGGAGGCGCATGCAACGAAAGAGGAGATTGATGCGGCTTATGCCAAATGGGATGAGGCGAGGAAAAAGTGCAGTGCCGCATCCGAACTTTATACGGCGTCCGTCTACAAGGATCCTGAGGATTTCATAAAGATGAAGAAGTTGACTAAGTATGTGGTTAAGGATGAAAATAATAAGGATGATAAAGGAACAGTCGTCGATGAGAAGGCACAGATCAAAGAAGATATTATTAGCGAGAACGAAATGTATCGCGGCAATATGTTACTGACTGGGTATCTTTCCTTTAAAAAATCGCCCTACTGGGAATATTCCACCACTTCCAAGGAAGGACAGGCGGCGTATCAAAAAAAATGCGATGATCTCGGCTATATAAAGCTGGAGATGGATCCCAAAAAATATAATACAAAGAATAGCAAATCAACCGTGAGGCAAAAGGTGGAGCAATACTACGGTTATAAAAATAAGGCCGAAGAATATGGCTTGGGAGAGTCGGAAACCGCCCTGCAGGATATTGCGTTGATGCATGAGGTGTGGAAGGATTTAGGTTATCCGGAAAACGAATGGAACGATATGATCCATAAGATTGAAGAACGTCCCAAACCGGTAAAGCGCAGACGGAAGTAGGAGAAGACAGAGGAAATAAGGGTAAAGAAGATGAGAGTATTTATGATTCCCCCAAGGAAGAACACTTTATACAAAGAGGCATTGCCGCCGGAGATCTATGAGAGGGAGCCGCTTTTGATCGGTGCCGCAGAGACGGATGGGAAAGGACAGGAAAAAGCTTGCGGCATCCTGGCTCTGACGGATGAAGAGGATTTCTGGGATCTGTCCTATATCTATGTAGAAAAGCCCTGCCGCAGACAGGGCGTGGGAAGGGGCATGCTTTATCTGGCAGAGGATATCCTCCGTGCCAGTCTGTCCGAGGGTCTCTATGTCACCTATCTGCGAAGAACAGATGCGGATCTGGATGCGTTTTTTACTGCCTGCGGATTTTCAAAAACGGAGGAAAACAAGATCCTTTGTGTGACCTTTATGGACATAAAGGATACCGGCGTGCTTTCCCGGCTGGCGGAGCCCTCGGCAAAGATCTGTCCCCTTTCTGTGGTGTCCCGGGGGGATTTTGAGACGCTGCGACAGCAGATCGCCTCCGATGCCGCAGAGTCGGAGACCATTTCCGACAATGTCTATCTGTCTCTGAGAAACCGGAGGATCTATCATAATGAGCTAAGCCGCGTCTACTATGACAAAGGCGGACATCCCTCCGGCTGCGTACTGTGCAGTGAAAGAAAGCAGGGACTGGTCATCGATTATCTGTATGTCAAACGATCCATTTCTCCGGGCAATCGGATGAAGGCTGTCATGTCCATGCTCTTTGAGGTATGGAACTGTGCAAACGACGAGCTGGAGCTGGGGCGGCGGATCTTTATCCATGCGGCCAACCCGGAAGCGGAGCGGATCTTTCGGTTAGTGGCCGGGGATGCGGTGAAGGATTACGGCCGGTACGTGGAGTGGGTACGGCGGTAGGTCAGGAATTTTTTTCTGTAGCTTTTTCACAAAAAATATCCCTTCGGCTCTTCCATTTTATAGTGATTTAGTATATTATGATGTCATGTGCTTGGAGACAATGCAACATTTGAATATGGGGTTTTTGTAGATTTTGTACAGAGGGGGTAGATATGGTTTCTAATCAGATTCTACAGAGAACAGTAGATGGACTTACACAGATCACAGGGAAAAAGTGCTGCGTATTTGACGCAGACGGCAATGTGCTGGCTGCCACTTTGGATTCGGCGAAGGAGCACTCCGGGGCAGCCATCAAGCTGGCGGCATCCGGCTCAGACAAGAGAAAGACAGGGGGGATGTGCTTTCACAAGGTCTTTGACAGTGACGGACTCAGGTTTATTGCCGTGGTGGACGGTGATGATGATATCGCATCCATGGCAGGGCAGTTTCTTTGCCAGGAGCTTTCCGAGCTTTCGGTGGCATACCGTGACAGGTTTGACAGGGAATCCTTTATAAAGAACCTGCTTCTGGATAATATGCTTTTGGTGGACGTATACAACCGTGCCAAAAAGCTCCATGTGGAGGTAGAAGCCAGACGGGTTGTCATGGTGGTTGAGATGGGTGAGGAGAAAAACGGAGATGAGCTGGATAGGGTTCGCAGTGTCTTCGGCACACACGCTCCCGACTTCGTTACCGCTGTGGATGAGAGCAATATAATCGTGGTGAAGCATTTAGGAGAAGATGGGACCTATGATGATGTGGACAAGACAGCCAAGGTTATTTTGGATGCCTTCAGGGATTATAAAAAGAGTGAGATCAGAATATCCTACGGTACCATAGTAGGTGAGATCCGCGAGGTGTCCAGATCCTACAAGGAGGCAATGATGGCTTTGGATGTGGGCAAGATATTCTTTAAGGACAGGGATATTATTGCTTATTCGGTGCTGGGCATAGGCAGGCTTATATATCAGCTTCCCCTGCCTCTGTGCCGTATGTTCATCAACGAGATATTCGGTGAGAAAAAGCCGGATCAGTTTGATGAGGAGACGCTTACCACCATCAGCAAGTTTTTTGAAAACAGCCTTAATGTCTCCGAGACATCCAGACAGCTTTACATACACCGCAACACATTAGTGTACAGATTGGACAAGCTGCAAAAAAGCACAGGGCTGGATCTGAGGATATTTGAGGATGCCATCACCTTTAAGATCGCCCTTATGGTAGTAGAGTATATGAGGTTTATGGAGGGACAGGACTTCTAATGATAAAATTGGAACATGTCAGCAAGACATATGAAGCCGGAGTGCAGGCTATCACTGATGTGAATCTTCATATTAGGCCCGGTGAGTTTGTATTTATTATAGGAGCCACAGGCTCAGGCAAATCCACCATAATAAAGCTTTTGCAAAAGGAACTTACCCCCACCCACGGCAAGATAATCGTCAACGGTCGTGACATAGCAAAGATAACCAGAAAGCAGATCCCGAAATTCAGACGAAATATTGGAGTGGTGTTTCAGAATTTCAGACTTCTGCCGGATCGTAATGTATACGAAAACGTGGCTTTTGCCATGAGAGTGGTGGAGGCGCCCAAGCGGGAGATCAAAAAGAAGGTTCCCCAGATGCTTTCTTTGGTTGGTCTGGCTCACAAGTACCGTTCCCTGCCCAAGCAGCTTTCCGGTGGAGAGCAGCAGCGTGTGGCAATAGCCAGGGCTCTTGTGAATGAGCCAAAGATCCTTTTGGCAGACGAGCCCACAGGTAATCTGGACAATCAGCATGCCTGGGAGATAATGAGGCTTTTGGAGGAGATCAATGAACGGGGCACCACGGTGGTGGTGGTGACCCACAATATGGATTTTGTAAGGCAGATGAATAAGAGAGTTATCACCATTAAAAAGGGAGTGGTGGTTAGTGATGAACAGGTAGAGGAGGCTTCAGATGCGGATTAGTACCTTTTTATACAATGTGCGTCAGGGCTTTGCCAATATCTGGCGCAACAAAATGTTTTCACTGGCTTCGGTGGCGACCATGACAGCCTGTATTTTCCTTTTCGGAGTCTTTTACTCCCTGGGAGTCAATTTTGGATCCATGGTGAAATCCGCTGAGGAAAATGTGGCGGTGACGGTATTTTTTGAAGAGGGTATTTCGGAGTCCGAGACAGAGACCATAGGCAGGGAGATACAGTCCAGGGACGAGGTGGATCATGTGGTGTATGTATCTGCTGACGACGCTTGGGATTACATGATAGATGATTTCTTTGGCGGAAACGAGGAGCTGGCAGCCAGCTTTGCGGATGACAACCCCATGAAAAATTCCGCAAACTATGAGGTGTATCTCAAGGATGTATCCAGACAGGAAGCGCTGGTGGAGTATATCAAGGGTATACCCGGAGTGCGAAAGGTCAATCAGTCGGAGATGGCAGCAAACATCCTTACCGATTTCAACAGACTGATAATCTATATCTTTGCCGGTATCATAATCATACTTGTGGCAGTGGCGGCATTTCTTATCAGCAATACGATCACCGTGGGTATATCTGTCCGCAAGGAGGAGATAGCCATAATGAAGCTTATCGGTGCCAAGGATACCTTTGTGAGACAGCCCTTTATAGTGGAGGGTATAGCTATCGGACTCATAGGCTCCCTGGTTCCCCTGTTGCTTTTGTATCTGGTATATGGCGGCATAGTCAGGTATGTTTCGGAGCACTTCAATCTGCTTAGCTCCATGATGGAATTTGTACCTGTAAATGATGTTTTCAGGGTATTGGTACCGGTATCCCTAATACTTGGAGTGGGTATCGGATTTGTAGGCAGCCGTGTTACTTTAAAACGGCATCTTAAGGTGTGATATATGATGGATAGTGACCAGAATAATGATATTACCGGGACATCCCGTTACGAGGCAGACAAAAAGCCGGGTAACGGGAATCGTCTGTTTATTTGGGGAATAATAATAGGAGCTTTGACCGGGGTTGCCCTGGTGCTTTCGTTTTTGATCATTCGGGGAGATATAAGTTTCGCCGACAAAGAGGAGATCGTAAGTGAAGAGACCGAAAACCGGCTGGCTGAGGTAAACGGGATCATAAATACCTATTATTACAAAGCTGTAAATGATGAGGATCTCCAAAATGGGGTAGTGAAGGGCTTTGTGGAGGGCCTTGATGATCCCTATTCAAGGTACATGACCAAGGAGGAGTATGAGCAGGTCCTCATAGATACCTATGGAAATTATGCCGGTATAGGAGCGACATTGACTCAGGATAAGTCTACAAAAGAGGTATCTGTGGTCAAAGTTTATGATGACTCTCCTGCTAAAAAGGCAGGGATAGAAAAGGGTGACATCATAGTATCCGCAGGCGAATACACTGCCCGGGATATGGAGCTTTCAGATTTTGTCCAGCATATCAGGGGAGAAAAGGGGACACCGGTGTCCTTGGTGATCCTCCATAAGGGAGAGCAAAAGTCCATGGATGTGGTGAGGGATGATGTGATCATACCCTCTGTGGATCACAGGATGCTTGATGATGAGATAGGCTATATCATAATCGGAGATTTTGCCGCCAATACAAAGGATGAGTTTGTGGAGGCTTTGGATGATCTGAGAGCCAAAGGAGCAAAGGCAATAGTTTATGATCTCAGAGACAACACCGGTGGGTTGGTAGACAGCGTGACCCAGATCTTAGATGTGCTTTTGCCTGAGGGTACTTTGGTATACATGCTTGACAACAAGGGCAAAAAGACTGAGTATACCTCGGAGGAAAACAGTCGGGTGGATATGCCTGCTGCAGTCCTTGTGAACAGTCAGACAGCCTCGGCGTCGGAGATATTTGCCGGTGCCGTAAGGGATTTTGACTATGCTACCCTCATAGGTACAAAGACCTTTGGAAAGGGAGTGGTGCAGAATACACTGCCGGTGTCGGACGGTGGCGCCGTTAGGCTTACCATTGCCACCTACTACACTCCAAAGGGTGAATGTATACATGAAAAGGGCATAGAGCCGGATATAGAGCTTGAATACGAGTATACAGGCGATATCAACGGAAAAGAATACCAATACGATAAGGATAGCCAGGTGAAAAAGGCTATGGAGGTCCTTAAAAAGGAAATTAAGGATTAAGGAGATAATAATGATAGAACTGGATAACCTGAAGCAGGAACTGGGTACATACGAAAAGCCTTTGGAGGAGCTTGCCAATTCTCTGGATCTGGATGCAAAGACCCATAGGATAGAGGAGCTGGAGCGGGAGATGGAGTCTCCTGATTTCTGGAATGATGCCGCAGTCTCAACTGCCAAGTCCAAGGAGCTTAAAAGCTTAAAGGATGACGTGTCCACTGTGAATGAATTAAAACAGCAGTATGAGGACATAGAGGCATATATAGAGATGGGCAATGAAGAGGAAGATCCCCAGCTTGTGGAGGAGGCTTTGGCAGAATTTGACGATTTTGTCAGCAAGTATGATGCCATCAGAATGAAGACCCTGCTTTCCGGGGAATATGACAGTGAATCCGCTATTGTCACCCTTCATTCCGGTGCCGGCGGCACAGAGGCATGTGACTGGGTGTCCATGCTGTATAGGATGTATACCCGCTGGGCGGAGCGCCACGGCTTTGGACTGGAGGTGCTGGATTACCTTGAAGGAGATGAAGCCGGGATCAAATCCGTTACCTTTGAAGTGCGTGGGGAAAATGCCTTTGGCTTTATGAAATCGGAAAAGGGCATCCACAGACTGGTGCGCATATCCCCCTTCAATGCCCAGGGCAAGCGGCAGACATCTTTTGCATCCTGTGATATCATGCCGGATATTGAAAAGGACATAGATATAGAGATCAGAGATGAGGACATAAGGATCGATACTTATCGTTCCTCCGGAGCCGGCGGACAGCATATCAACAAGACCTCATCCGCCATCCGCATCACCCACTTCCCCAGCGGCATAGTGGTGCAGTGCCAGAATGAGCGCTCCCAGCATATGAACAAGGACAAAGCCATGCAGATGTTAAAGGCGAAGCTTCTCATCTTAAAGCAGGAGGAAGAGGCAAAAAAGGATGCCCAGATCAGAGGCGAGGTCATGGATATAGGCTGGGGCTCCCAGATACGATCATATGTAATGCAGCCCTACACCATGGTAAAGGATCTCCGCACCGGCGAGGAGACAGGAAATGTGGATGCGGTGATGGACGGAGCCTTGGATCCCTTTATGAATGCCTATTTAAAGTGGCTCTCCCTTGGCTGCCCCAAGCGCAACACCACAGATGCGGAATAGTTTGATTTTTTTGTTTTAATGTGATAAAGTGTCATAGATATTTTTACCGCAAGGCGGAATTGGATTAAGGAGTTTTACATATTATGAAAGCAGCAGTGATGGGATACGGCACCATTGGCTCAGGAGTGGTGACGGTGCTGGATACCAACAGGGATGTGATCGCATCCAGACTGGGAGAGCCCTTAGAGGTGACAAAGGTCCTGGATCTCAGGGATTTTCCGGGAGATCCGGTTGAAAATAAGCTGGTGAGGGATTATCAGGATATAGCAAATGACCCGGAGATCGACATAGTGGTTGAGACCAAGGGAGGCGTGGAGCCTGCATTCACCTTTGTAAAGGCAATGCTGGAAAGCGGAAAGCACGTCTGCACCTCAAATAAAGCACTGGTGGCGGACAAGGGAGCCCAGCTTATCAGGATCGCAAGAGAGCATAATGTAAACTTTATGTTTGAGGCATCTGTGGGTGGGGGCATACCCATAATAAGACCACTCCTTAAGTGCCTTGCAGGAGATGTGATCGAGGGAATATACGGCATAGTAAACGGCACCACCAATTACATGCTGACCAAGATGGCAAACGAAGGGAGTGACTTTGACGAGGTTCTTAAGGAGGCTCAGGACAAGGGCTATGCCGAAAAGGATCCCACTGCTGATATAGAAGGTCATGACGCCCAGCGCAAGATCGCCATACTGACATCCTTAGTGGCAGGTCGCCAGATAGATTATCAGGATATTCCCACAGAGGGGATCACAAAGATATCCGCCATAGATATGAAATACGCCGCGGCAATGAAGAGAGTCATTAAGCTTGTGGCAGCTTCAAAAAAGACAGGGGATACTTACAGTGCCAGGGTGGCGCCTCTTATGCTTCCCGAGGGACACCCGCTTTACCATGTGGATGATGTGTTTAATGCCATCATGGTTCACGGCAATATGCTGGGGGACGGCATGTTTTACGGCTCGGGAGCAGGGTCTTTGCCTACCGCAAGTGCAGTGGTAGGTGACATGGTTGACATGGCAAGGCATGTAGATAAAAATATAAGACTTGACTGGGAAGAAGAAAAGCTTATACTGGCTGACCCGGGAGATGATTCCTACAGATATTTTGTCAGGACTTCGGATACAAAGTCTGATATTGAAAAGATATTTGATTCCCCGGAATACATTGATGCCGGTGTAGAGGGTGAGACAGGTTTTGTGACAGGTGAGATGAAGCAGAGCAGCTTTGATGAAGCGGCAGGAAAGCTTATTGATGTAAGAAGCTGTATAAGACTGGCGTAGTTTTGCGCCTCAATCATATATAGAAGGGAGATACCATGCTGATCGTAAAAAAGTTCGGCGGGAGCTCGGTGGCAAATAAAGAACGTATAGAGAATGTGGCAAGACGTGTAGCCGAGGACTACAGAAAAGGAAACAAAGTTGTAGTGGTGCTGTCCGCCATGGGAGATACCACGGATGAGCTTTTGGAAAAAGCCTATGAGATCAATCCGGAAGCACCAAAAAGAGAGATAGACATGCTTTTGGCATGCGGTGAGCAGACATCTGTTGCACTGATGGCGATGGCGCTTTCCAAAATGGGATTGCCGGCAATATCCCTTAACGCATTTCAGGTGGCAATGCACACTACTTCCAAATACGGAAATGCACGGTTTAAAAGGATAGATTCCGAGCGCATTAACAATGAGCTGGAAGCAGGCAAGATCGTTATAGTTACCGGATTTCAGGGGATCAACAAATATGACGATATAACCACCTTGGGAAGAGGCGGCTCCGATACCACTGCTGTGGCTTTGGCTGCATCCCTCAGGGCAGATTCCTGCGAGATATACACGGATGTGGAGGGTGTGTACACCGCCGATCCGAGGATGGTGGAAAAAGCACACAAGATGAAGGAGATCTCCTATGATGAGATGCTTGAGCTTGCTACTTTGGGAGCTAAGGTCCTTCACAACAGGTCAGTGGAGCTGGCAAAAAAATACGGTGTTCAGTTGGTGGTACGTTCCTCTCTTACAGAGGCGGAGGGTACTGTTGTAAAGGAGGTGACAAAGGTGGAAGGAATGTTGGTAAGCGGCGTTGCTGTAGATAAGGAAGCTGTACGCTTTGCTCTGATAGGGGTGCAGAATAAGCCGGGTATTGCTTTTAAGATCTTCGATCTCCTTGCAAAGCACAATATAAACGTAGATGTGATCCTTCAGTCCGTAGGTCGTGACGATACCAAGGATATCTCCTTTACGGTGGATCAGACCCAGGCAAAGGAGGCAATGGATCTTTTGAAGGAGAATCAGGAAAGGCTCACCATCCAAAAGATCGAGGAAGAGGTGAATGTTGCCAAGCTTTCCGTAGTGGGAGCAGGAATGCAGTCCCATGCAGGGGTTGCCGCCAAGATGTTTGAGGCATTGTATGATGTGGGAGTCAATATCCGCATGATCGCTACCTCCGAGATACGTATTACCGTCCTTATTGATCTTGAGGATGTACAGGTTGCCACAAAGGCGGTACATGCCAAGTTCCTGGAGGACTGATGGGGGAAAATTTTTTTAAGCATAGGGATTTTTTGCTTGAAAAATGATATTTTTTATTTTATAGTAAGAAAAAGGTGCAGCTATTCAGAACCAAGGCAGATTCGAGCCTGGTTCTGAATAGTTACGAGATAATAATGTATTGTTGATTATAGGGGTGTGTAGTATGGATAGCGCAGGTATGCTTCAAAGGGAGCTTTTTTCCAAGTTTACTGTTGCCTACGAAAAGGTTGAGCGTGAGGCAGGTAAGGTAAGTCGGCTTATTCCCACAGCAGAGGTTTTGGCAGACAGGGAAAAACGTAAGAGAGTTCCTACCATGTCGGGCCGCAAGAGGATCATCCGCGGAGTGGTGGAGGAACAGATCACCGAGGTTGAGGGCATATTGGATCACTTAGATGCACTTACCGACAATATTGAAGAGGCCGGGGAGACAGCCAGACAACTGGCTGAGGCTGACCCTGTTGAGGGGGCTGAGGAGATCGATATTTCAGATCTTTGATAGTATAGGACGAGCAGAGGAATTTTCATTTTTATGAGAATTCCTCTTTTTGGCTAAAGAATTCATAAAAGAGGTCATATGGCGGGTTTTATTAAGGATCAAAATTTCACATACTCAAATTTCGTACATGAACCATCCATAGATGAAGGTGGCAGGTACTATTGCCGTGCCTTAAATCTGTGCCTGGATCAGTCCACCCGCTATTGTGACGTATGTCCCTTAAGCGGGGGGCAGGGGGATGAACCTCCCAAATGCCGGTATTACGATATCCGGCAGGAAGGTGATATGCCCCCAAAGGAGTCCTTTGAAAGGACAAGCGGTCTGATAGACTCAGGGCTGGTGAAGTGCTTTCCCCACTTTGTCTCCGCAGATAGCGGGAAAAAAGATGAGCTTGTGGAGGAGGCGGCTATCATTTATGCGGCACAGGCTCACAGGGGCACCTACAGAAAGGGCAGCGGACTTCCCTATATCGTTCACCCCATGGAGGTAATGATGATATGCCGTCAGATGACGGATGACAGGGAAGTGACGGCGGCGGCAGCCCTTCATGATGTGGTGGAGGATACACCTAAAAGCCTTGATGATGTAAAGGAGGCTTTTGGGGAAAGGATAGCCACTCTTGTGGGGCTGGAGTCTGAAAACAAAAGGGAGGGAACTCCCAAAAATGAGACCTGGCTTATAAGAAAGCAGGAGAATCTGGACAGAGAGGCAAATGCTCCCATAGAAGCCAAAATGATCATGCTGGCTGATAAAATATCCAACATGAGAGCCACGGTGAAGGATCATAAAAAATATGGGGATGACCTTTGGAAGAGATTTAATATGACAGATCCTGTGCAGCAGCAGTGGTATTACCGGAGTGTGGCAGAGGTTTTGTCCGAGCTTTCGGACACGCCCCAGTACAGGGAGTATTTAAGCCTTTTGGATCAGGTGTTTTAATTACTGTGATCAAAGCCCCGAAAAAATCGAATTTGCTGGACAAATCCGTAGAATTGGTGTATGATGTACTTACCGTAAGTGGGTGGATAGGGAAGTTGCGCCTATCTGCAATGTACAAGGATGTTTTTTCACATCGGAGAGAAAGAAGGGATTTTTATGGCAGGATTACAGATCACACCGGGGACACCGGGCATATCCGCGCCGACAGCTCCGACCACACGGACAGGTTCATCTGTAGATGGTACCGCAGTAAATTCTTCCAAGCTTGACTCTACAGAGAACCGGACACCGGTACAAAGAGAGGAGTCGGCTGTCGATCGTGCGGTTGTTGACAGACGGGAAAAGGAGCAGGCTGACAGAGCCAGGGAAACAGAACAAAAGAACCGGGAGGAGACACTTGAAAACGTGGTGTCTGTTTCCGAAGACGGAGATACTGTTCAGGTAAGTGACGAGGGCAGCCGGGAGTTGGATGAGAGTGCATCCGGTACGGTCATCTCCCAGACAGACAGGGAGCCTGAGACCTCACGTTTTGAGGAGGATATTGAGATAGAGCCCATTACGCCTCCTGAGATCACGCCCATTGAAGCACCTGAGATAGCATCAGAGACCGCTGCTGCAGAAGAGACTGAAAGTGCCGACAGGGATATCACAAGCTTTGCCGGATATACAGATCAGCAGGTGGAGCAGATGTACTTGGAGGGAGAGATCTCCCAGAACGATTATAATAACGAGATCGCCAGACGTGAAGAGATGGAAGCTTCCGAGAGAGAAGAGAGGGAGCAGTTGTCACGGGATATGGGCAGACTTGATGAAAGGGCTTCCCGCAATGAGATGGCGGATTTCGCTATTGAAAATGCCGTGGAAAACGGCAATGACAAGATAGGACTGAATGAGCGGCTGCAGGCAGTCGACAGTCTGTTTGAGGACAGGGTGAATGCGACCCGTCGCCAGGAGGAGGCAGGCAGATTATGGGATTATCAGCTTCGAGCATGAATCCGATCAGTGGGATATCCTACAGAAGTACGGTACCCCAGGCATATACCATTGACAATCAGTCAGATTTTTCGGATGCTTTTACAGATTCCGTTAAGAGTCTCCCGTCAGCAGATGCTGTGGAGGGGGCTGCACCGGTTCAATATGCTACGGCATATACCATGACAAGGCGTGTATCCCAGCTCGAGGACAGCCAGCGGGTCAACGAAGGTCTTAACTCAATAGCCCGGGGCTTTGAGGGGATCGCCACGGGATATGGCAGCAGAGGAGACGTTACCAGGGGATACGGCATGGTAGGTTCACAGATCGACCTCTTCGCCTGACATTTTCTTTATAGTGATTTTTAACGGGCAGTCTTAAGGGACTGCCTTCTTTTATGATAAGGACAGTATGGAGACATTCGAGATCAGCGTGCCCTGCCATTTCGGCATAGAGGCGGTATTGAAAAAAGAGATATATGACTTGGGCTATGAGATCACCAGGGTGGATGACGGCAGGGTCTCTTTTGTGGGAGATGCGGAGGCTGTGGTAAGAGCCAATATGTGTCTTGGGACCGGAGAGCGGGTCCTTATAGTGGTGGGCAGGTTTTTTGCCTCCACCTTTACCGAGCTTTTTGATGGGGTGGCAGCACTTCCCATTGAAAATTACGTAAGACCGGATGGCAGATTCTGGGTGACCAAAGCCACTTCGGTAAAAAGCAAGCTCTTTGCCGTTCCCACCATTCAATCCGTGGTAAAAAAAGCCATGGTGGAGAGGATGAAAAAAGCCTACCAAAAGGAGGTATTTAAGGAGGAGGGATGCGACTATCCCTTCAGGATCTTTTTATACAAAGACGAGGTGCTTTTTACCTTAGATACCACAGGAGTCCCACTTCATAAGAGGGGATACAGGACATGGACTTCAAAAGCTCCCCTTTCAGAGACCTTAGCTTCGGCACTGATAGATCTGACCCCCTGGCATCCTGATAGGATAATGCTGGACCCTTTTTGCGGCAGCGGTACCTTTTTGATAGAAGCGGCAAGGATGGCGGCAGGGATGGCACCGGGGATGGATCGGCATTTTACCTGTGAAGCCTGGGATCATCTGATACCAAAGAACCTGTGGCAGGAGATAAAAGAAGAGCTTTTAAGTCAGGTAAATGCAGACGTAGAGACCCATCTGTACGGGTATGATATCGACCCCGGGGTTATAGACATAGCCAGGAAAAATGCCAAAAATGCGGGAGTGGATCACCTCATACATTTTCAGGTGAGGGATGTGGCGGATCTGAGCCATAGTAAAAAATACGGCTTCATTCTGACCAACCCTCCCTATGGTGAGAGACTTTTAGAGACGGATGAGGTCTATGAGCTTTATCGCACCCTGGGGGAGGCATATAATAGGCTGGACAGCTGGTCTATGTATGTGATAACATCTTTTGAGCAGGCTTGTGAGGCAATTGGACGTAAGCCGGCAAAAAACCGCAAGATATATAACGGTATGATAAAGACCTATTTTTATCAGTTTCCCGGACCCAAGCCGCCTAAACGCAGGCAGGGGGACGGCAGTTTTTCGGAGTAATATATGAACGTATCCAAAAGGTTCATGGTACTTTTTGCCATGATACTCCTGCTGGGGGGAGGAAAGCTTATCACCTTGGGGGATGATCTCTCAGAGGTGGAGGCATTCAGAGGAGCGCAGCTTGAAAGCAGTGTTTTTTATCCCCTTATAGCCAGGAGCATAAATAACGAAAAGATACTTACAGCTTCATATGATGAAAGTCCCATCAATCTCCACGAGAATGAGCTTTTAGTGGGAGAGGATATGGAGATCATGGCGTCACTGCCATTTGTCCGCAGGGTGCTGTCAATAAGCGCCCGGGAGGGGGAGGATGGCACAGTGCTTTTGGAGCGGAGCAAAAAAGCCGTGACCATGATGAGCCAGTCGGACTATGTGCCACTAAGTCAGGTGTGTCAGGAGTTTGGCTTTAATTACAGCTTCAATGCCAAAAACACATCTGTCTCCCTCATATCCACAAAGGACTCGGAATTTACCCTGCCCATCAGCTTTGATCTAAGGGACAGAAACCGGGTTTCAAAGATCCGTGACCAGGGCGATTCTTCCACCTGCTGGGCATATGCGGCAGTGGGAGCCATGGAGTCATCCCTTCTGCCCGATGAGCAGGTATCATTGTCTCCTGAGGAAATGGTGGCGGATCGTCCATTTTCCCGGGTGGGCACCGAGGGAGGAGACTATGCCATGGCTCTGGCAAATCTGCTTTCCTGGGATGGGCCTGTAAGTGAAGATGACATGAAGGTGAAAAAGCATGTGTCCGAAGTGCATTTTTACACCGAAGATGATATAGACGATATAAAAAAAGCCGTGTTTTTATACGGCGGAGCTTCCACCTCCATATATGCGGATGTGGAGGAAAAGGGGCTGTCAGGATCCCCATGGTATAACGCAAAAAACAATGCTTACTGCTACATGGGAAGCGAAGACCCCAATCATGACGTGGTGATCATTGGCTGGAATGACAGCTATCCCGCCTCAAATTTCAATAACTATGTGCCGGGGGACGGCGCCTATATCTGCCAGAACAGCTGGGGAAGTGATTTCGGAGAAAATGGCGTTTTTTACGTATCCTACTATGATACCCATATAGGCAATCAGACGGTGTCCTATGCAGGTATGCGGGATGCCTCTGTGGATGACAGGATATACCAGAGCGACAAATGCGGCTGGACAGGTCAGATCGGATATGACGAGGACAGCGCCTGGGGAGCCTGCATATATACCGTGGATGAGGATGTGGATATTACCTCTGCCGGGTTCTATGCCTTGGGCAGGGATTCAAGCTATCAGCTATATGTGGCTCGTCACACCAGCTCCCAAAAGGATCTGGCAGGACGGGTGAGAGTGGCAGAGGGCACCTTAGAGGACAGCGGGTTTTACACCGTGGACTTTTCCGGTCCCATCAGTCTTAAGGCAGGAGAGAGCTTTGCGGTGATCCTGTATATAAAATCCCCTGATGTGGGGCATCCTTTAGCTGTAGAGATGCCGGCTTCAACCATCAGTGAGGGTGATGTGGATATATCGGATGGCATCAGCTTCAGCAGCAGAAGCGGACTTTCCTGGGACAGTGTAGAAGAAGGAGCGGGAGGTAATCTGTGCATCAAGGCATATGGACAGGTTGCCCGTGATGATACAGATGCAAAAGAGAATTGAAAAGAGATTTACAGCCTGCTTTGCCCTTTTGACTCTTGCCCTGACCCTGCTTTTTGTGTTTGTCCCGGACATACACAGGGTCTCTCTTTCGGCAGGTGATACGGGGGTGGCGACCTACTCCGTTATGGATCTGATCAGATCCAGGGACGAGCTCTATCAGGTGGATGCAGTAAAAAAAGAAGAGTCCCACCAGCTTCGGCTGACCCTGCCAAGGGACGTGGATCCGGCAGACATTACCTATACCGAAAATGTAATGGACAAACGCATAGAAATTTCCATCCCGGGAGTCAGCAGCTCCTTTTTCTATGACTATCCCATGGTGGGATCCTCCGACGGTATCAGGGAGCTTACCTTTGGATACTCTGCCGGAGTGGGTATACTGGATATTACCACCACAAAGATCAGGCTTTTGGACATGCACACAGAGGGCAGCTATGTGTATCTGGATTTTCTGGATCCCCATGATGTATATGATGCCATAGTGGTGATCGATATCGGTCACGGGGGCAAGGATGCAGGAGCCGACAAGCAGGGCGTCAGCGAAAAGAACATCAATCTGGAAATGGGAAAAAAGCTTTTTTCCTACTGTGCAAAAAGCAAATACAATGTGGGCTTTTATTTTACCAGGCTTGACGACACCTTTGTGGAGCTGCAGGATCGGGTGGGTCTGGCAAACGAGATAAAGGCGGATCTTTTTTTGAGCATACATAACAATTCCACCGCCTCAGGCAGGATGTCAAGCATAAACGGTGCAGAGGTCATGTACAGGGTGAGTGACGATTCCGGGGGATCCAAGGAGTTTGCCGCCATCTGCTTAGAGGAGATACTTGATGAATTGGGCTGCGACAGCAAGGGTCTGGTGGCAGGAGATGAGATATATATAATCAGGACCTCAGAGGCGCCGGTGGCTCTGGCGGAGATAGGCTTTATGACCAACGAAAATGAGCTTAAAAATCTCTGCAATCCCGAATATCAGGACAGGGCGGCGCATGCGCTTTACAAAGCTATCATAACTACCTTAAAGAAAAACGGAGGTATAAAATGAAGATAATATTTGCCACGGGAAATGAAAATAAAATGAGGGAGATCCGGGAGATATACAGCGATCTGGACTATGAGATCCTCTCCATGAGGGAAGCAAATGTGGACATAGATATAGTGGAGGACGGAAAAAGCTTTGAGGAAAATGCTTTGATAAAAGCAAGAGCCGTGGCTTCGGCATATGGTGGCGAGGCTATAGTCTTTGCGGATGACAGCGGTCTGGAGGTGGACTATCTGGGAGGTGAGCCGGGGATCTACTCTGCCAGATATATGGGTGAGGATACTTCCTATGATATAAAGATGAAAGCCATAATAGACAGACTTGCCGGAGTTTGCAAAGAGGATCGTACCGCCCGGTTTGTATGTGCCATTGCAGCGGTATTTCCCGACGGCAGGGAAGTGGTGAAAAGAGGTACGGTAGAGGGATTTATCATTGACGAGATCCGGGGTGAAAACGGCTTTGGCTATGATCCCTTTTTCTACGTGGATGAATACGGCTGCACCACTGCGGAGATGACACCGGAACAGAAAAATGCCATCTCCCACAGAGGAAAAGCTCTTCGTATGATGAAGGAGGAGCTGTGAAGGTTTTAGTTGTAAGTGATACCCATGGTGATGCCGAGGGATTTAAGCGGGCTGTGGAGGCTGAGCATCCCGACATGGTTTTTCACCTGGGAGATATAATAGGTCAAAAGGAACTTTTTGAAGAGATATCACAGGTGCCCGTCTATGCCGTAAAGGGCAACTGTGATTCCTTTTTGAGTGATCTGCCGGATGATCTGGTGATAGATATCGGACGGCACAGGGCATTTCTGGTTCACGGTCACAGGCATGATGTAAGGTATTCCCCGGAGACTTTGGTGGCATCCGCCAAAACGGAAATGGCTGATGTGGCGCTCTACGGACATACCCACATCCCTGACCACATTCCTTCCTACAAGGGGGTGACCGTAGTAAATCCCGGGAGCCTGACACAGCCCAGACAGGCAGGGGGCAAACGGACATATGCACTGATAATGGTGGACGACGATGGAGAGATCACTGTGACCATGAAGGGGATAGACTGATCCATGAATAAAAAAGCACTTCATACACTTGAATATGACAAGATAATCACAAGGCTGGCGGGCTATGCCACCTGTGATGCCGGAAGAAGCCTTTGTGAAAAGACCCAGCCTTTGGGCAATATATCAAAGGCGAAAAGATATTTGGGACAGACAGAGGACGCCCTAAAGCGAGTGATGAGATTTACGGCGCCCACTTTTTCGGGAACCTGTGATGTGACTGATTACATGAAGCGGCTGGAGATAGGCGGCACCTTGGGGATAGCAGAGCTTTTAAAGGTGTCGGGACTTTTGCGGACGGCTTCAAGGGCAAAAAAATACGGCATGGGGGATGAAAGGGGAAATGAAATATCCGACAGCCTCTCCGATTTTTTTCAGGAGCTTTTTACCTTAGATCCTCTTCAAAAGGAGATATCCAGGGTCATCATATCCGAGGATGAGATAGCGGATGATGCCTCCCCGGAGCTTCTTTCCATAAGAAAGCAGATGGCAAGGACGGGAGAGAGGATCAAATCGGTTTTGGGAGAGATGCTTTCAAAGCAGAGTATCCGGGAGGGACTGACAGAGGCGGTGATCACCATGCGTGGCGGCAGATATTGTCTGCCTGTCAGATCCGATTACAAATCTGCCATACCGGGGATGGTCCATGACCAGTCCTCCTCCGGCATGACTCTTTTCATAGAGCCCCAGGCTGTGGTAAATCTGAATAATGAGGCAAGGGAGCTGGAACTGAAAGAAAAGGAGGAGATAGGCAGGATATTAGCCTCCCTAAGCAGCAGGGTGGCGGAGCACTCCGAAGAGATAAGCCGGGATTTTTCCGTTCTTTCCAGACTTGATTTTATCTTTGCAAAGGCAGCCATGGCTTTGGATATGGATGCAAGCGCTCCAAAGCTTTCGGATGGCGGCGCCATTGTTTTAAAAAAAGCCAGACATCCAATGCTGGATGCCAAAAAGGTTGTGCCCATAGATGTGACCTTGGGAGAGGATTTTCACCAGCTTATCATTACCGGACCCAATACCGGAGGCAAGACTGTGGCATTAAAGACGGTGGGGCTTTTGTCACTGATGGCACAGTCCGGTCTTATGATCCCTGCGTCCGCAGGCTCCTCAGTGCCGTTTTTTGAAGAGATATACGCGGATATAGGTGATGAGCAGAGTATCGAGCAATCCCTTTCCACCTTTTCCTCCCATATGACCAATATAGTATCAATTCTTAAGGGGTTAAAGGAGCGGAACCGGGGCAAAAGTCTGGTGCTGTTTGATGAGCTTTGTTCCGGGACGGATCCTACGGAGGGTGCCGCCCTGGCAGTGTCTATTTTGGAGCATGTGAGGGAGGCGGGGACTTTGTCCATTGCCACCACCCACTATGCGCAGCTTAAGCTCTATGCCCTGTCCACAGAGGATGTGAAAAACGGAAGCTGTGAGTTTGATGTGAAGTCCCTGATGCCCACCTACAGGCTTTTGATAGGAGTGCCCGGGAAAAGTAATGCCTTTGCCATATCAAAGCGGCTGGGGCTGCCGAAGGATATCATAGCCACTGCCGAGGGCATGATGGATGAAAGCGACATATCCTTTGAGGACATCCTTACAGACATAGAGATCAGCCGTTCCAATATAGAAAAGGACAGGAGGCGGATCCAAAGCGAGAGAGCCCAGCTTGAAAATATTAAAAAGTCTGCCATGGATAAGCAGGAAAAGCTGGAGGCAAGACGGGATAGGATAATCGCCGAGGCAAATGAAAAGGCGGCAAATATCCTTAGGGATGCCAAGGAACAGGCGGATGCGGCAATAAGAAATATCCACAAATACGGGGATGCAAATCCTGATCTGTCGAAGCTTGAGCAGGAGAGACAAAAGCTTGGTAAAAAGCTTAATACCACTCAGGAAAAGTCAGTGGAGCCGGTGTCAAAGGGACACCACACTCCCCCCAAGGCATCCCAGCTTCATATCGGGGATATGGTAAAGGTGGTGTCCATGGGACTGACGGGCACAGTACATTCCCTGCCGGATTCCAGAGGAGAGGTGGATGTGCAAATGGGCATCATGCACTCTAAGGTGAGATTAAAGGATCTGGAGCTGATTGAGGAAAAAGCGCCTGCCACTGTAAAAAAAGCCGGTGTGGCAAGGGGAGCCGGGGCTTATTCCAAGGCGGCAAGTATTTCTCCAGAGCTTATGCTTATAGGAATGACTGTGGATGAAGCTGTGATGAAGCTGGAAAAATATATAGATGATGCCTGCCTTACACACCTGACCCAGGTTCGGATAGTTCACGGCAAGGGAACAGGGGCACTTAGGGCAGCGGTGCACCAGTCCCTGAAAAAAAACCGGCTGGTCACATCCTTCAGGTTAGGAGAGTTCGGTGAGGGTGACGCAGGGGTCACCATTGTGGAGCTTTAAGTAATGAAAATTCTACTTATTGATAATGAGGATAAAAAGATATCGGATTATATGGATGCCGTAAGAAGTGTGGATGAGGCGGCGTCAGTCCGGGGATTTATGGTGGCGGATGCCTATAAGGAGATCGTATCCCGGGAGATCGAGAACCTGAGCTTTCCTATTCTGGTGGAAAAAAAGCGGATCCATGTGAGGACCTTTGGAAATTTTGAGGTGTATATCGACGGCATTCCTGTCTCCTCCAAGTACAATAAAACCAGAGAGCTTTTTGCTTTTTTGATAGATAAAAACGGATCCCTGACGGATACAAAGGAGATCGCTGCCGCCCTTTGGGAGGGGGATACTGCAGATCACACTTCATACCTTAAAAACATAAGGTCGGATATGCTTTCCACCCTTAAGGAGTGGGGGGAGGAGGATGTGGTAGTCCGGCAGCGGGGGAGGCTTGGGATCATCCCTGATATGATCCAATGTGATTATTTTGATATGCTTGCAGGTAATGAAAGCGCCATGATCAAATACACCGGAGAGTATATGAGTCAGTACAGCTGGGCGGAATACACCAACGGAGCTCTGGCGGACATCAAGGACGCTTATATGAAGAGAAAGGGATTATGAAATGGCATTTCCTTTTTTAACGGTTTTTATTGTCTTTTTGATCGCGCTTGCCATCAGATATGCCTACCTGGATAAAAAGAGGGAGGATACCATTGACAGCTTCTGGGAAAAGGAAAAGCAGGCAATGCATGTGCCAAAAAAGGATCTAGGGGACATAGACTATATCGAGGTGCCCCTGCAGGATTTTCCCATAGGCAAATATGATGATGACGAGATCCTAAGTATCGAAGACGAGATAGTCAGACTTTCCAAAAGGCGGCTTATAAATATTACGGGAATGACAAATACTGAGGTGCGTCTGGCATACGGCACGGACAATTTAGAGGTGCTGTCCGCCATGGAGGAGGACTACAATGCCCTTACGGTGCTTTTAGTGGACTATGGCAAGTGCCTGATGGAAAAAGAGGATCATGCCGAAGCGCTAAAGGTGCTGGAGTTTGGAGTCTCCACAGGCACGGATGTAAGTGCCAATTATGAGCTTTTGGGAGACTGCTATGCTGCCCTGGGGAGATATGAAGCCATAGAGGAGCTGAAACAAAAGGTTTTGTCGAGGCATTTGCTTTTAGAGAGCAGCATACTTTTTTATCTTGATGACCGACTTGGGAAAAATGAAACAAAAAATATGGGAAATTCTGAAAATCTTCGTGATTAAATAGGCTTATTTTTTCCGGGAAAATGTGATATATTTCCTTAGAATAATTATATCGCATGAAAAGAGGTTAAAATGAAGTTTAACAAGCTGGTCGCATTTTCAGGAGTTCTTATGACGGCAGCTCTTTTGAGCGCAGGATATCAGAGTATTGATGCAAAGGAGGCTGACGTGATACCAAAGGGTATCACCATAGATGGCAGGGATGTATCAGGCATGACAGAGCCGGAGGCTGATGCGGCTCTTGATGAGATCCTTTCATCTTATCAAAAGGCCACATTCACACTCAATGCCAATGGAAAGTCCATTGAGGCAGGCAGTACCGACCTGGGGATCAGTCTCAAAAGTGACGACGTGGTTCAAAAGGCAATGAACTACGGCAAGGAGGGAAATCTGATAGAGAGATTTGTTGCCTCCTCAGAGCTGGCGGGGGGAGCCAAAAAGGATTTTCCCCTGACACTTACGGCTGATGTTTCAAAGATAAGCGAATTTTTGGAGTCGGGTTCAAAGGAGCTTAATTCGGAAGCTGTGGACAACGGACTCAAGCGTGAAAACGGACAGTTTGTATTTATAGAGGGAAGCGACGGAGTGGAGGTCAAGGTGGAGGAATCCGCCCAGGCAGTCTGCGACTACATCAGTGACTCCTGGCAGGGCGGAGACGCCTCCATAGATCTGGTGACCCAGGTGGATGAGCCCAAGGGTAAAAAAGAGGACCTGATGGCTGTCAAGGATGTGTTGGGTTCCTTTAATACGGATTATTCCTCTTCATCTGCAGCCAGAGCCAACAATGTGGCAAACGGCACCAGACTTATAAACGGATCCGTGCTTTATCCCGGGGATGAATTTTCCGTGGCTTCCGCACTTAATCCCATGACTGCGGAAAACGGATATATGCCTGCACCTTCATATGAAAACGGAACTACCGTAGAGACTTATGGCGGCGGTATCTGTCAGGTGTCATCCACTTTGTACAATGCGGTCATGCGGGCAGAACTTGAGATAGTGACCCGTTCCGCCCACTCAATGATAGTCTCCTATGTGGAGCCCTCCATGGATGCGGCTATTGCAGGAGATGTAAAGGACTTTGTATTTAAAAACAATCAGGACTACCCGGTATATATAGAGGGTTATACCTCCGGCGGAAAGGTCTACTTCAATATATTTGGCAAGGAGACCAGGGATCCGAATCGGACAGTTGAATTTGAAAGCGAAGTCATAGAACAGATAGACCCAATCAGTACCTTTTCAGCCTCCGGCGAGCTGCCGGTGGGTACCATTACCAAGACCTCCGGGTCGGCTCATACAGGCTATACCGCCAGACTCTGGAAGATAGTAAAGGAAAATGGCAAAGAGGTAAGCCGGGATGTATATAACAATTCCAAATACCGTGTGACCAACAACACCTATGTGGTGGGAACCGCTTCAGAAAATGCAGAGGCTGTGGCAGCCATGAATGAGGCAATAGCCACCCAGGATTCCGCTACCATCCAGGCAGCAGCCGCCCAGTGGGCAGCAGCAGCCCAGGAGACCGCTGCCGAATCCGAAGAGTCCTCGGACGATAAGGAGAAAAAGGAAAAGACCAAGGACAAAAAGAAGTCTGACAGCGATTCCAAAAAAACAGAAAAGAAAACCGAAAAGGAAACATCAGAAGAGTCTTCAGATGAAGAGGATTAGAGACCCCATTATAGAGGTGACAGGCTCCCTTGTGCCGGGGATGGAGCTTCTTATTATCGGCTGTGCAGGAAAAAGCGGTACTGCCGAAGTGACCCGGGCTCATGAGAG